>DAOUBZ010000414.1:0-15172 GCA_034432515.1 Chloroflexaceae bacterium
GGGCCGCCCCGGGGCGGGTGGGGCGGCCACGGTGGGCCGCCCCTACGGGGTGGGGCATCCCACGAGGTGGGTTGGATCGACGTTGACGCCACTGCGCCAGACCTGGTAGTCGAGGTGGGGGCCGCTGGCCAGGCCGGAGTTGCCCATCAGCCCGATCTGCTCGCCGGCGCGCACGAACTGGCCGCTGACCACGGTGATCAAGGCCAGGTGGCCGTAGCCGGTGCGCCAGACGCCAGCCGGCTCATTCACCGTGACGTAGTTGCCGCCGGGGTAGCTATCGTAGGTGACGACCACGTGGCCGTCGTGGGTGGCGACGATCGGAGTGTACCAGCTGGCGCCAGCTTCGGCATAACCGTCGCCGTCGCTGTCTACAGCGAGATCGATGGCGCCCCAGACCTCGGCGGGGGCGTGGCTGCCGACGGCGTAGCCCTGGGTGATCACGACACGTCCGCTGCTTGGGACGACCGGGCAGCCGTGGGGACCGTCTTCGCTGAGCAAGAAGGCCGGTGCCGCCTCGATCACGGGGCGTGGGGCAGGGGCGACGTGCTCGGGCGGGGTTGGGCCAACCAGCAGTGGTGGACTGAGGGCTACGGCGGGCAGAGCTGCGCGCAGTTGGAGGACGGCCCGGGCGCGGCGCAGGGGTTCGGCGGCGGTGGCGCCCGTGACGTCAGGGGCGCTGGTGGTG
Source organism: Chloroflexaceae bacterium (assembly GCA_034432515.1). Lineage (GTDB taxonomy): Bacteria > Chloroflexota > Chloroflexia > Chloroflexales > Chloroflexaceae > JACAEO01. The sequence continues at coordinate 686 of DAOUBZ010000414.1, forward strand.
AGGCTGGCCAGGGCGCCGGCGGCGCTCACCGGCGCGAGGGCTGCCTCTCGCGCGGGGGCCAGGCTGGCCAGGGCGGGGGGCCAGGGCAGGCGCAGCGCGGGGGCGCTAGTCACAGCAGAGGTGGCGATGGTGGCCGTCAGCGCAACCGCGGCGAGCAGTTGGAGCGGGCGCTGGTCGCCGCGTGGGGCCGGGGCGAGTTGAGCGCCGGTGATGCGCCGATGACTGCCGGTGATGTCGCCGGGCTGCAGGCCGAGGGCGAGGGCGAGCGCCGCGCGCTGATCGGCGCTGAGCAGGCGCAAGCCATACTCGGCCTCAGCTAGCTGGCGGGCGGGGATGCCGGTCAGGGCGGCAAGATCCAGGAAGGTCAGCGAGCGGCTGCAGCGCAGGGTGCGAAGGGTCGCCATGGGCCTGTCTCCTGTGGGACAGAGGACACAGGCCCAGGGTAGCATGCTGTCGGGGCATGGTGCGACTCTTCAGGATGACAGGAGCCAAACAGCCAGATTACTGACTGGTGACGTCGCGCTGGGCTGCCTCGGCCTCCAGTTCGGCCAGCTTGCGCTGGTACTCGCGGCGCCCCAGGTAATTGAGGGTGAAATAGCCGCAGAGAACGGCGATGGCCAGACCTGGCCAGGCGAGCCAGGCGAAGTGGATCTTGATGCTGAAGATGAAGACGGCGGTAAAGACCGCAATGAAGACCGCGCCGGCGGCCATATACGGCTCGAAGCCCGGGCTATTGAGATAGACCTCATCACGCGGGCTGAAGCGACGACTCTCCTGTGCCATACGGCCCCCTTATGTTCGCTGACGGCGCTTGCCGTCGTCCGCTGAGCTGTATCCTAGCATAGCTCACGCCGTTGCGCCAGAGGACATATTCTTTGCATAAATGATGCAAGGCGGGGGCTAACGGTGACACGCTCTACGATGTTGGCATCGCAGGGCGAACGCCGGGCAGGCGCGCGACCCAGGGGAGCAGGGTGGCGAGGAAGGCGTCGGGGGTCTCATCGAAGGGGCAATGGCCACTTTCGGGAATGATCGCGATCTCGGCCTGGGGGATCAGTGTTCGCCGGAAGTAGTCGGCCAGGGCGGGCGGCACCGAGCGGTCGTGCTGGCCCCAGATCAGCAGGGTTGGGGCGCTGATCGCGCCGGGTGCGAGGTGGAGGAAGAGCTCGGGGAAACTGCGGGTCACCGCCAGGTAGGCGCGGGCGCCGCCCGGCCGTTGCAGCGGTTCGGCGAAGCGGTCCACCAGGTCGGGTGTCACCCGCTCTTTGCGATAGTAGGCCGAGAGCAGACCCTGGCGCGCGCCCCAGCGATTGCCGACCGCCCCGGCGAGCAGTTCACCGACGCCAGCCGAGCGGATGACGCTGAAGACCGCATTGTCGAAGGCCGAGGGCTGGTTCTGGGGATCATTGAGTCCGGTGCTGGCGACCAGCACCAGGCCGCGCACCAGCTGTGGGAAGTCGGCGGCGAGTTGGCAGGCGACCATCCCGCCCATCGAGTGGCCAACCACCACAGCGGGCTCAGGGCAGACAGTAGCGATCAGTTCCGCGACTTGCTCGGCCCACAGGCGGCGACCAGGTCGTGCCGCCGGGATGGCCGAGCGGCCGAAGAAGTAGAGATCAAGCGCGTAGAGGGTATGCTGCGTAGCGATGGGCCGGGTCACCGCGCGCCAATGCTCGATCAGGGCGCCGTAGCCGTGGATGAGCAGGATGGGAGTGCCGCGGGCAGGCGCCGACTCCCAGTAGCGCATCGGGCCGTGCTGTCCGTCCAGGTAGCGTTCGGTGATGCTGAAGGTGGTCATTGGTAGCGCAACGCAGCCTGTCAGCAGCGCATGCGCTGCTGACAGGCTGGTAGGCAGGGCTACGACTCGATCTCGATCCGCTGGTTGCGCGGCGTGGTGCTGCTGCTGGTCCCACCGCCAAAGAGCGCGGTGATACTGGGGGGCGGGCCCTCGATCAACTGGCGCAGGCGCTCAAGCTGAATGCGCATATCCAGGTCGGCCAGGAAGCGGCCGATCCCCACGACGAAGACGCGGAGGCCGGGGTTATCGACCTCATACTCGACCCGATTCTGCACAACGGTGCGGTTGCCATCGGCGAACCAGCGCCACAGCTCGGTCCCCTCCCAGGGGCCTTCGATCTTCATCACGATGCGGCCCGCGTCGCGCTCGGTAACGGTATAGTCGGAGCCGACGAGGCCAAGCGGCTTGAGGCGCATCTTATGGATACTGTTCAGGGTCATCAACTCGCCCTGGACTGGTTCGAGCACCACCTGTGGCGAGCGCCACTGGCTCATCAGGTCGGGCGACGTGAGATAGCGTTCGACCACATCGGGCGTGGTGTTAATCGAGACCCACTCTTCCTGAACGATCATGAAACTGCTCCTGGGGCGCGAGCCCCGCTGTGCCGCCAGGGTCGCGGCGCGGACACGCATCTATGCGAGAGGCCCTTCGATAGTGGCGCGGTAGTACTGCTCAATACCCTTCTTCATCAGCAGGGCAGGGTAGCCGGTGAGCGGAATGCCCAGGGGATTGCCAAGGGCGTAATGGGGACCAAGCGAGACCATTTCGCCGAGCTTGAGCGGCTCGTAGGGGCGGGGCGCGCGGCCCTCGACTTCGGCGAGCAGCGTTTCGGCGAGGTGGGCGCCCTGGCGCATGGCGTAGCTAGCGGTAGCCGGCACGGTGGTGCCTTCGCTCACATCAGGGATGGCGGCGCAGTCGCCCGCGGCGAAGATCAGCGCCTGGTCCTCCACCCGGAGGTAGCGATCGACGCGCACGCGTCCGGCCGCATCGACGGGTAGCCCGCTCTCACGGAGCAGTGCTGGTCCCTGGATGCCGCCGGCCCAGACGATCGTCCCGGCGCGCAGGATACGATGACCAGCCACGCGCAGCAGGTTAGGCTCGACGGCCTCAACGTCGGTGTTGAGGTAGACGCTGACGCCCTGGGCGTCGAGCACGCGCTCGGCCTCGCGGGTCGCCCATTCGCCAAACTGTTTGAGCAGGAGCGCTTCGTGTTCGATCAGGGCGATGCGCACCTCACTGCGCGGGGCGCCGGTCTGTGCACAGAGGTCATCGGCCCAGGCTGCCAGTTCGCCGGCGAACTGGCAGCCGGTGTACCCGCCGCCGACAATCGCCGTGGTGAGCAAGATGCGCTGCTCGCGGGGGTCGCTGGTCCTGGCGGCGGCGGTAAACTGGGCGATCAGGTGGTCACGGAGGTGGAGGGCGTGTTCGTAGGTGTGCAGCGGCAGGCTATACTCACGGGCGCCCGGCACGCGACCGTAGGCGGTTTCGGCGCCGAGCGCGATCACCAGGCGGTCGTAGGCAAGCTGCTGGCCGTTTTCCAGCTGGACGATCCGTTCCAGGGGCACGATGGCCTGGACACCGGCCTGGAGGAAATGGACGGACCGGTTGCGCAGCAATGGCTCGAGTGCGTAGATCGACTCGTGGGTTTCGATGCCTGCAGTAGCGGTGCGATGGAGCACCTGGATCAGTTGATGATACGGGTTGCGGTCGACGAGGGTAACCTGATCAGCGCGACCGTGGGTGCGCAGCAGGTGGTCGAGGTCGAAGGCGGCCCGGATGCCGGCATAGCCAGCGCCAAGGATAACGATCTGCATAGTTGTGCCAGGGGCAAACACCAGTTGCTCGAAGAGTACTCTGCATCTTAGAATACCATGCTTTCTGGAAATGCAGCGAGGGAGAGCTACGGTTTTCGCTCTCCCTCGCCGTCCGACTGTGCATTCGCGTCCTACATGCTCGGGGTCTTCGGTGGTTTCTCGACCCACTCGTCCACCTTGGCGGCGGCGTGCTCAGCCTGATCAGCGGCGCGACCGGCAGCCCGGTTCACGCTGGCGCCGAACTCATCGGCGGCGCGCGCCAGCCGCTCGGTGAAGGCGCGGGCGCGCTCGCCAACCTGCTCAGGGCTGGGCAGGCTGGGCGGAGCGCCGGTGAAGACCTCATCGACCACTCGTTCGGACACGCCGGCGAGTTCCTTCGGCAGGGCCACGACGGCGCGGGCGATCTCGGCCATGGCGCGGCGCACGCGGCGGCGCGAGCCCTTCGGCAGCAGCACGAGGGGAACCGAGGCGACCGTCAGACCCAGGCGGGCGGCTCCGCCCACGAACCCGGCGGTGAGCTCAAACAGGCCGTCGCGCTCACCGCGGGTGATGCTCCCAGTCTCGCTCATAGATACTCTCCTTTACCGGCGCGACATGGCGCGCCCGTGCTGACTAGCCGGCGGCCATCTCGTCCTTCGGCGCTCTGGCTTTCGCCGCGGCCGGCTCTCCCTTCTCGGCGGCCCAGTCCTCGATTGCCTCGCCGGCGATGTCGGCAAAGTCGCGCGGCAGGCTCGCGAAGGCGTACATGAGCTCCTTGGTCGCGTTGCGCATGTGGTTGCGCGACTCTGGCGGCAGGAGCGCCAGCGGGAGTGTGAACACCGTGAAGCCCAGGCGTACGACGCCACCGCCGAACTCCATTGCCGATTCCATGAAGCTGTCGTTCCTGCGAGTACGGACGCTCCGCACGCGCACCTCACCTGTGGTTTCCGTCATGGTCAACCTCCCTTGTGCTGTCGCAGATCGCTGGTTAACGACGTCAGAACGGTACCTGTCGATGGCAGTGTGCGTCCAGCAACGGGCGCCGGCCCTCCGCCGTCTGCCATCAGCCGAAATAGCCACCTACCATAAAGGCGGAGATGAACTGGATCAGTGCGACAAACGGATTGCTGGCGAGCAGGTAGCGCACGTAGTTCTTCTGGTTGGGCTCCTGATAGAGTTTTATCTGGTTATAGATCGGTACAACGATCGAGAGAAAGATGAAAGCTGCAACCCAGTAGTAGCCCCACACGAGCGCGAGCACCATCAGGAGCGCCTCGGAGAGGTTGATCGTCAGGTAGGCAATGATCAGCGTTTTATGCACGCCAATCGCCACCGCGAGCGACTGCAGGCCATGGAGCCGGTCGCCTTCGACGCTCTTGATATCGTTGAGAAAGAGCAGCCCCGCCGCGAGCGATCCATTGATCCAGGCGACTATCACGCTCTCCCAGGTCAGCGGCGCAAAGATCAGGTGGCCAGCCAGCCAGCTCATACTCACATAGCCGAGGCCGACAGCCGGTGGGCCGAGGAAGAAGTGCTTTTTCAGCTTGATCGGCGGCATGCTGTAGATCACCGAGAGGATGAGCCCCAACATCGCCAGCACCGGGATGAGCGGGTTGCCAAAAACCAGTGAGACCAGGAAGGTCGCCGCGCCAAGGAAGATCCAGTTCAGGCGGGCCTCGTTCAGGCTCACCAGGCCGGCCGGGATGGGCCGCTCCGGGTCATTGATCGCATCGATCTCGCGGTCGTAGTAGTCGTTGATACTCTGGCTAAAGCCAGTGCCCAGCGGGCCGCACATCAGCGCGCCGAGCAGGGCCAGCGCCCAGTCGTGGCCACTTGTCCACTGGAAGCCGACCGCCTGCCCTGAGGCGATGGCGCCACAGAGGGTAACGATCGAGGGTGAGATCCAGGTGACCGGGTCGGCCAGGTCAATATGGGCCCGGATCTTCTTGCCCAGCGGTACTTGCTTTTCGGAGGTAGTAATCATCGCTATGTGGGGTCCAGTCGCTGCTTCCTCCTACGCTTTGACCGCCTGGTAGAGCACGTGATCGTAGCCTTCGTCGAAGCTCACATCGGTGAAGCCGAGCTCCTGTAGCAACTCCGGATAGATGGCGTGATCCTTGAACTCCAGCACCGAGAAGTTCATACCGATGCCGCAGAGATAGTGGGTCAAATAGTCGTAGTTGGGCCGCTGCGGGTCGCTGATCACCATATCCAGGATCAGCACGCGCCCGCCGGAAGGCAGGGCGTCGTAGGCCTTTTTGAGCAGCATGGTGCAGAACTGCCGGTTCATTGGGTAGAGAATGCGTGCGAAGAGCACGGCATCGCCGGCAGGATAGGGTTCGCGGTACATATCCACGGCTATTGGCGTCACCCGCTCGGCCAGCCCGCGCGCAGCCATATTCTCGCGAACCAGGTCCAGCGCACTGGGCAGGTTCAGCAGGGTGACCTTGAGCGCGGGGTATTTGTCACAGAGCGAGGCGGCGATGTCGCCGATCCCGCCGCCGACATCGATCAGGTGCTCATCGCCCCTGAGCCGTGCCTTGTCGCGCAGGAAGCGTTGCACGAAGTGGATGTTGGAGCGGTGGATGGTCTCGTAGAAGACGCTATCCTCACGGGTGCGCGGTGGATGCGGCACCTGGCTGGTAAAATCGAGCTTGCCGCGGGTCACATCGGCGAGATTGGCGTAGTAGCTCTGGATGAGGTCGGTCATATAGCTCACGAACGGCACCATCGTCATATTGCGGTGCTGCTCGGGGGTGGTGAAGAACTGTTCGGCGAAGGGGGTGAGCGCCCAGGCACCTTCGACGGGGTGGGCCAGGCCCACCTGCTCCATGGTGAGCAGCAGCCGTTCGAGGCGGGCGGGCACGGTAGCCGTGGTCTCGGCGAGGGCGGCAACCGGCTGCGGGCCGCTGGCCATCGCCTCGAAGAGACCCAGGTCGGAGGCGGCCTTGACCACGAAGAAATCGACGGTGCCTTTGAAGACCATCTCGTAGGCCCGCTCCATGCCGCGATAGAGTTCATCGTCATCGCGGATACAGCGGCACGTCGGGAAGCAGCGATACTGCGTCTGCGAGCTGGTCATTGCCGTCGGTCCTTTGACTAGTCAGAGCTACCCCAGGTTTCCCTGGTTTGGCGCGGGCGGAACTACTCAGTATCTACCGGTCGCGGTGCGGCGTCTGGCGTAGTACGCAGGCGGTTTAGCAGGGGCTGGGCAAAGATCGGCAGATAGCTGAACCACCAGCTTACATAACCGAGCCAGGCCAGGCCGTGGTGGATGCGGCGCCGGGTCGGGTCGCTGCGCAGGCGCGGCCCCCAGCGATGCCCGGTGACCATGGCGCCGACCATCCCGATGGTTGGCAGCGGTCCGCTGAGCATGAAGTAGATCTTCAGCCAGCGGGGCTGGTACTGGTCACCGAAGTGCTCTTCGCGGAAGAGCCGCCCGACGCCCACAGTGGCCACCATCACGTTCATCAGCCAGTCGAGCGCGTGAGCGAGGTTGGCCAGCCGGGTCCGCAACACTGCCCGTTCGGGTCGATGCTCGATCGCCTCCAGGCGGCAGAGCCGCAGCACTGCCGTATAGCAGGCCAGCGATATGCCGCTGACCAGGGCCATCAGGTATAGGATCTGGCGGTCCGAAAGTTTCTTGCCCATATTTTGTATTATAGTACAAAGAAGAGATATTTCAAACAACAGCACCTTCCGTTAAGGCTTCTTTCCTCAGCACCCGCCCCCAGCGGGCCAGGCCAGCCTGGTCGCCATACCAGGGCCGGCCGTGGAGCGGGGAGTGGCTCACGCCGTCGACCACCAGGTACTCAGCGCCGCCGAGGGCCGCGCAGTGGAGCGTGGTGATGCCGTCGCCCCAGGCCCGGGCGTGGTTTGTGCCCGAGACCATCACATAGCTGTTGCGTGCCATCCGCTGCAGCAAACTGCCCTGCGGGTTGCCCTGCACGGCCCGCCCAACGACCGAGACATAGCGGATCTCTGGGTAGAAGGCGCCGGGGTAGGTGTTGTTGACAAACCCGACCGAGCGACGGGTCCAGTACTCCTGGCTATGGTGCGGTGTGCCAAGCATCACCAGGTTGCGCACATGGCGGCGACCGCCATAGACCTGACCGAGATAGGGCTGGTCGCCCAGGTACATTCGGGCTACCGTTCCGCCGACGCTATGGGCGAGGATGTCCACCTGGTCGGCCCCGCTGGTTGCCAGCGCCCGTTCCACGGTAGCGCGCAGGATCTCCAGCACGGGCCGGAAGTCCCAATCGCGGGTGAGCGCCCAGCGCAACCGTCCGATCGGGGCGACGAACACCTGGTAGTCATAGGCCGGCTGTTGGAGTGCCGCGGCCAGTTCGGCGAAATCGCCGGGCCCGGTGAGGTAGCCGCCGATGAGCACCAGTGGGCGCATGGTTGCTCGCGGTCCGGCTAGGCCGGAACCGCGACCTCCTCAAACCATAACGGCACCACCTCGGGGGCGCCATACCAGGTACGGGGCGCGTTGTAGGGTGCATGGCGCGCGCCCTCCAGGATGAGGTTCTCCGCGCCTTCGAGATAGCAGGCGTGGGTGGGCACGATGCCGTCGCCGATCTGGTTGCCGTCGCCGAACGACACCTCATACGAGCGGAAGGCGATGATCTCCTCGAGCGTACCGACCCGGCGCCCGCGCACGCTCCGTCCGGCCACTGAGCGATAGCTAATATGCGGGTAGAAGGCGCCGGGGTAGCGCTGATTGACCAGGCCGGCGAAGGTCTTGACCCAGACTTCGTAGGTGGTGTGAGCCGTTCCCAGCGTGGTCAGGCTGGCTACGTAACGCTGCCCATCGTAGGTCACCCCGTTGTAGGGCAGGTGGCCCAGATAGGCGCGCGCGACGCGTCCCCCGGCACTATGGCCGATCAGGTCGATCCGGTCGGCCCCGGTCTCCTCAAGCGCCAGTTCCACCGTCCGGGCCAGCACATCGAGCACCGGGGTGAAATCCGGGTCGCGCAGGGCGGCCCACTCACGCCGTCCGAAGTCGGTGATATAGACCGTGCGCCCATAGGGCAGCCCGGCAAGGGTATAGGCCATCCCGGTGTAATCACCGGGTGACGAGAGCCACCCGCCCAGGATCACAATTGGCCGTTGCATGGCCCCCTCAAACGATTAGCTCTTCTTCCCCTTATCACCGAGGTCCTTCAGCTTATCGGCGGCCTGCTCGGCAGTCTTTTCGGCGGCCTTGGCGGCGTCCTCAGCGGCCTTAGCGGCGCCCTCGACGGTCTTCTCGGCGGCCTTGACGGCGCCCTCAGCGGCCTTAGCGGCGCCCTCGACGGTCTTCTCGGCGGCCTTGACGGCGCCCTCGGCGGTCTTTTCGACGGCCTTGGCGGCGCTCTGAGCCGCGGCGGGGGCGGCTGGGGCCGGCGGTGGGGGTGTGGCGGGGGCGTCAGGCGCTCTGGGTGCTGGTGCGGCAGCCACCGGTTCGACCTTCTTCTCCTCGCCGTTGGCCGTTGTCACGCGGATGCGACGCGGCGCCTCGCGGCCGCCATTGGCGCCCTCGGCGCCGGTGCGCCGCCCGGGCAGCACTGCATTGAGGAACTCGCCGGCCATGTGGAAGAGCTCATCGGTCTGGAAGCGGGTCCAGTAGCTATAGAACTTCCAGACATCGGTGAAGGTGCCCCTGGCCTCGCGGGTGAACTGTTCGAGACCCTGGGGCGGCAGGGCGCCGCGCGCGTAGGAGCGGATGGCGTAGCCGATGGGCTGTACAGAGCCGGGGGGCACGCTGGTGGCAGCCAGGGTCGTGCCGGGCGCAGGCGCGCCCTCGGGGCGGGGCGCGGCGGCCTCGGGGCTCTCGGCGCCTGCTCCGGAGCTCATGCGGTAGCTGCCGGGCTCGCTGCCGGTGCTCTGGTAGGTCGGCGCGGTGTAGCTCGGCGTGGGTGCGGTGTAGCTCGGCGTGGGCGCGGTGTAGCTCGGCGTGGGCGCGGTGTAGCTCGGCGCGCTGTAGCTCGGCGCCGGGCGTGCGGGTGGTGGGCTGCTCGGCGCGCTATAGCCGGCGGATGGCGGGCCACTACTCGGGCCATAGCCGGGCAGTTCGTCATCGAGGTTCAGAAACTTGCGCACGAAGCCAGGCAGCCAGCTGTATGAGCCGCTTGTCGACGTACCATACTTGTCGGCCATAGGAGTATCCTCTCGTCAATGGCGCGGGCGGCCCGCGCGCGATCGGCCCAATGGTGCTAGCCAACAGCGAAGAGTTGGCGGCGCTGGCGCCTGTGCGGCGCGAAGCAGAAGTCGATGATTCGCCCCAGATCGTCACCGGGATACCGCCGATCGAGCGTCACGATCGCGTCAAGCACGTAGGCGATCTGGTCCGGCGAAGTCTTCGGGCTGCAACGCACCAGGTTGTTGATCAGCTGGCGACGGAGCTCAAGGCTATAGCGCAGCGTCGTGACCGAGAGCTTATTCAGCAGGGCGTCACGCAGCTCGAGGTTGTCGGTGGCGCGCTTGAGCCAGCGCGAGAGCCCGAGGCGATCGTTTTTATCCAGGTAGTAGTTCACCAGGTCGGCCAGGCCGACATCATTGGTGATCTGCATCAACTCGTTCCAGCGTTTGCTGAAGGACTGGTAGCTGAAGGCGGGCAGTTCGCAGAGCTGTTCGACCAGATTGGAGGCGGTGTAGTAGGGTTCGCGCTCAAAGGAGCGCACCAGGCCCGCTTCGCGTTCGGCGAGCAGCGAGACCGCCTCGCGCACGACGCCATCACTCTCGTCGTAGCCGCCGGCGCGCAGGTGCATCTCGTGGGCCAGTTCGTGGAGCGCGATGCCGATGCTGCCGTCCTCGTCCCAGCGGCCGAGGCTCACGAAGGAGCCGCTGCGGGGCGAGAAGCTGCCGCTATCGGTCCACGGACCGTTCGGGCGCCCGCTATCCAGTGCCTCGAAGGTGAGGCGCTCATTGAGCACCTCGGGGGGCATCGCGGCGCCCCACATCTGCGCCGTGAGCCGGCGCACCTTGCGCGCCATCTGCGCGGGGCGGTAGCGATGCTCACCGACCATCAGCACCTGGTCACCGGCACTGTCCATGTTGATCGCCGCCTGCTGGCCATTGGCTCGAAGAAGCAGTTGCATAGCCCGTCTCCGCCTAGAACCTTCTCCTAACGTGCTCCGCGCAAGAAGAGCCGCAAGATCTGCACGACCTGTTCGGGGAGCTCGAACAGGATCAGGTGGCCGCAGCGCGGCACCTCGAGGTACTGGCCGCTCGGCGCGAGTTGCATGAGCTTGCGTCCACCCGCGGGCCGCATGATCGGGTCGCCGGCGCCAGCGACGAGCAAGATCGGGCGGCGGATGGTAGCGACTTGCTCGCCGACGGCCTCGAGCACCTCGCGGCGCGCCAGTTCGTGGGCCGAGACGCGCACCGCCTCCGGGTCGCAGCAGCGGAGGCTGAGCGTCGCCAGTTTTACGTCGCTCACCGGTGCGGTGTTCTTCGAGAGCACGGCGAGGGCGTAGATGTAGGGGATCCACCAGAGGCCGCGGCGCTCGATCGGGCGCAGGACCCGATTGAACACCGTATCGAGCATCCCCGGGATGACCGCCGAGGCGGCCTGGTTGTAGGGAATGAGCGCGAAGTTGAAGAACGCGAGTGAGCGCACCTGGCCCGGATAGGCGGCTGCGTAGTGCAGGGCGACGAACGCGCCCAGCGAGAAGGCCGCCACGTGCTGGGCCGACAGGTCCAGCGCCTCCGTGAGTGCCTTCAGGTCGGCACTAAAGCCGGCCACCGTGTAGTCGCGCTGCGGGTCGCTCGCCGAGAAGCCGTGGCCCTTGAGGTCGTAGGCGATCACGCGATAGCCGGCGTGGGCCAGCGGGTCGATGATATGGTGCCACCAGTACGACGAGCAGTCCCAGCCGTGGACCAGGATGAGCGGTTCGCCGTCGGCGGGCCCGACATCCATGTAGTGATGGATGACGCCGCGCACGTCGACAAAGCGCGCCCGTTCGAGCAGGCGCAGTTCCGCCTCCAGGCGTTTGCGTTCGCGGGCGCTGAGCTTGCCGGCGAGCTTCGTCTCCACCTCAGCCTTGTAGCTGGTGTACTTGGCGGTGGGCGCCACATGTGACATCACGCTCATGCTCGTCTCACTCACTGTGGGCGGCGCCGGTGGGCGCTCATTCCACCCAGAGGCGTAGTATTTCGCCCTCGACGCGCGCCCGCAGGCGCCCGCCCTCGGCGATGCCGGGCAGCAATACGTGGCGCCGTTGCTGACCCAGGCGCACCACCACCTCTTCGTTCACCAGGGCCAGGTCGAGCCCTTTCGGGTCCATGAAGGGGATGTAGAGCCGGATCTCGCGCTCGCCCACCGCTGGCCGGGTGGGGGCGTGCGGGCTGAAGATATCGCCGTCGCGGTAGAGCGTTGCGCCGCGCAGCGCCCAGGTATCGCGGTCAGTGGGCGGCGTGGGCAATGGCCCCACGCGCAGGTGGGGGCGCACCGGGCCGGTCTCGGGCGAAAAATCGCGGCGCGAGTGCTCGTCCACCTCACTCAGTTCACCGATGACGGTCAGTTCGTCGGCGGCCAGCCCATAGAGGCCCAGGTTGCCGAGCATGAGGCGCACCGCCGGCAGGTGCAACTCCTCCGGGGTGACGACCAGGCGGAAGCGGGTGCCGGTGAGGCCATCGAGGCGGGCGCGTTGCTCTTCGAGCACGATGCGGAGATCCTGCAGGGGTGCCACGGCGTTCGGAGCGATCAGCGAGGTGGGGATGATCGCCGTGTCCTGCGAGAGCCGCGAGCGGCCGGGCCCCCGGTCGATCCCAAAGACGAGCCGCAGCAGCCAGCGCATCACATCGGGCAGCGCGACGGCGCGGAGCAGCGAGTCGGGTGTTGGCCCGTCCAGGACCATCAGATCGAAGCGCCCGGTCTGGCGTGCCTTTTCGGCCACGAGCAGGGCAGCCACTGCGTCCATGCCGGGGAAGGCGGGCAGTTCATCGGAGCCAATCTCGCGGATGCGATTGGCGAAGGTGCCGCGCAGGGTCGGGCGCACATCGTCCCAGCGCCCGCCGATCTCGTCGACCGGACCGACCTCCATCGCCGCGAGGTGGGGTTCGAGCTCAAGTGGGCGGGAGCCGAGGCTCTGGCCGAGCAGGGCGCCGGTGAGGTGTCCCGGGCCGACCGAGACGAGCAAGACGCGTACCCCCCGCCGGGCCGCATGGCAGGCGGTGGCGAGCGCGGCGGCGCTTTGCTGGATGTGATTGTAGCCTGTGAAGATCAGAAGCCGCATGCCGATTGTGCCTTTTCTGCCGCTTGCCGGTGAGCTACGTTGCGCTGGCCGGGCGGGAGCGGCGGCGCGCCGGGCCCGAACTCTGCAGGGCCGGGGCCGTGCTAGGCGGCCTCAACCCGCAATTCATCGGCCTCGCCGACCAGGGTAGCTACCCGCTCGTCGGTGGCCTCACAAAACTCGAGGCGCAGCACGCCATCTTCGTAGCGATGCTCGCCCAGGATGCAGTTGTAGAGAATGCGCGGCAGGGCGATCGTGCGCTGGATGCGCCCGACGGTGAGCGCGAGGTCGGGTCCGCTGCGCGTCAGTTCGACCTCCTGGTGTTCATCCAGGAAGGGCAGTTTCAGGCAGAGTTCGTATTGGCCACGCGCGCCCTCTTCGTTCCACTGTTCGAGCCAGATCGGGCGTTCGTCGTAGAGCAGGGCGCCGGGATCGCTGGCGCCGAAGGTGGTCCGTCCGATCGCTTCGAGGGCGTTAATGCCGATCGGCTCACCCTCCTGGAGCACGGTGCGGAAGATCGGCGTCGGGGTGAAGCTGTCGTCGATCTCCTGCAGGTAGCCCTGCTGCAGTCGCAGCCAGTAGTCGAAGTAGGGTCCGAGGTCGGCGCGGCGTGGCAGGATCTTATTGACCATCACCGCGTCCACGAGCATGCCGTAGAGATTGAGGAAGGTATAGGCGCGACGTGTCTCGAGCAGCGGCAACTTCTCGGGGTTGAGCACCAGGCGCAGCGAGATCTCCTGGCTGAGCAAGAAGTTCGCCAGCTGGTCCATCCGTTCGAGCAGGTGCCCCACCTCCTCGAAGAAGCGATCATCGGGCAGATCGCGCTTGAAGGTCCGCGCCACATTGGCCAGCCCACGGTAGACGCGGAAGAACTTCTTGCCGGCATCGCCGCCGATGATCATCTCGGGGTAGGCGAGCAGGCGCAGGGTATTGCCGGTGGGTGCAGTATCGAGCACGATCGCATCCCAGCGCCCGCTCTGGGCCTCGGTCATCACGCGCTGGAGCGCCAGGATCTCATCGAGGCCGGGCTGGTTGGCCAGTTCGGCGGCAGTCGAGCGGTCGATGCCGCGGTTGGCGTAGGTCGAGGCAACGAACTGCTGGAACCCGCCGAGGTTATGGCGCCACTCGTAGATCGTGTCCACTTCCAGGCCATAGAGTCCGGGTATGATCGGCGTGGGCCGGTCACGGCTGATCACCGTGCCCAGGGCATCGGCCAGGGAGTGGGCCGGGTCGCTGGAGAGCACGAGCGTGCGGCGTCCCGTGCGGGCCAGCAGCGTCGCCGTGGCCGCCGAGATGGTGGTCTTACCGGTGCCGCCTTTCCCCGAGTAGATGATGACACGCGTCATAAGTTCGCTGACGGTAGCACGCGGTTGCAGGGGTAGCGGCCCATCACCACGGGACACACTCCAGGCAGATGCCGCATGCTACCGAAATCCCTTGACGGCTATTCCTCGAACTTCCCATTCCCGTTGTAGCTCACGACCTTTGCGGGCTCGGTGTTGCGCTCGGCGCGGCCTACGGCGATGCGGCGCACCGGCGCGGCCCGTGGCGGCTCGCTATCCAGCGGCTCGTCCATAGCCGGCGGCTCATCGGCGGGCGGCGCCTGCACCGGCGGATCGACGCGGCGCACGCTGATGCTGCGTCGGACCGGCTCCGGGCGTGGCGCGGCTGCAGCGGG
>DAOUBZ010000415.1:0-13505 GCA_034432515.1 Chloroflexaceae bacterium
GAGCAAAACGGGGTTTGCCAGCAGTATCGTGCAACGTCGGAACGCGAACGCATCCTGAGTAGCGCGCAGCGCGTACGGGGTTTGCCAGCAGTATTGTGCAACGTCGGAACGCGAACGCATCCTGAGTAGCGCGCAGCGCGTATCGAAGGGGCGTTCGCATCCTGAGTAGCGGGCAGCGCGTATCGAAGGGTGCGAAAACCATGACATTGCATCCGCCCTGGGGCTTGCTCCATCCTATTGGACGGGTTGACCTGGGTGGCGTATAATGCGCGCCTACGTCCCATGTCCACACTGTGTCGCTGAGGCGCGCGTGAGCAGCCATCATCACCCGCAGCCGGGTCGCCCGGCTGTCCCTGAGATGACCGCCGCACGGACGGGCAACGCTGCCCTGGTCGCCCTCGTTGGCGGCGGCGCCAATGGCATTATCCTGCTGCTGCTGAACATCTCGATGGCCGGCCTGGTCTTCCCGCCGTCGCTCGGCGCGCTCCAGGCCCGCGGCGTTGGCTTAATGCTGCTCGGCGCGGCGCTGCTGGCCCTGGTCACCGCCCTGACGAGCGCGCTCACGATCGCGATCGCCGCCCCGCAGGCCGCCACGGTGGTCATCGCTGCGGCGATCGCCGCCGGGGTGATGGCCACGGCCCCGGCCGGCGCCTCCAGCCTGGCGGTCTTCGTCACGATCGAGGCGGGCATCATCATCAGTTCGCTGGTGGGTGGGATGGTGCTCTTCGCTCTCGGAGCGACCGGCCTGGGGCGCCTGGCGCGCTTCCTGCCCTACCCGGTGGTGGGTGGCTTCATCGCCGGCGTCGGCTGGTTGTTCATCCGGGGTGCGGTCGGGCTGAGCACGGGCCTCACGCCGGCCCTCGACACCCTCGCCCCACTGCTCGCACCCACCGCGCTGGCCCGCTGGGTTCCGGCGGCGGTGGTCGGGGCCATCCTGGTGGGCGGCCGGCGCTGGTGGAACCCGCTGCTGCTCTTCCCAGTAACGCTGCTCGGCGCGATCGCGCTCTTCCACCTCGCGCTCGCGGTGAGCGGCACGCCTCTGGCGGTGGCGGCGGCCGACGAGTGGCTGTTGGGGCCGTTCCCCTCCGGCCCGCTGCTCCAGCCCCTGCGGCCCGGCGAGCTCGCTCTCGTCGACTGGGGCGCCGTCGCCGGCCAGGTGCTCAACATCGTCACCATGCCGCTGATCGCCACGATCGTGATGATCCTCTACCTCAGCGGGATCGAGATCAGCATCAGGCGCGACGTCGACCTCAACCAGGAGTTGCGCGCCGGTGGCCTGGGCACACTCGCCGGCGGGGTGGTCGGCGGCGTCACCGGCTTTCACCCTGAGCGCCGCCGCGCTGGCCCGCATGCGCGCCGAGCACCCCGAACTGGCCGGTGCCCTCCACGAGCACCTCGCTCGCCGCATGGCCGAGCGCCTCACCCACACCATCCGCGCCCTCGATGCTGCGCTCGACGGATAATGACGTTCCCGATCGACCAGAGGGCGTAATGTCCTCACCCTCGCCGCTGGCGGGGCGTTCCGCTCCGCAGTGATGAGGGTGAGGACAACATCACGCATCGCGCGTCACCGCGCTCAGCTCTTGATCATAAACGCATCGCGTCCCGCAAACTTCGCCGCGCCGCCCAGTTCCTCCTCAATGCGGAGCAGCTGGTTGTACTTGGCAATACGGTCGCTGCGGGCGGGGGCGCCGGTCTTGATCTGGCCGGCATTGGTGGCCACCACCAGGTCGGCGATCGTCACATCCTCGCTCTCGCCCGAGCGGTGCGAGACCACGGCGGTCATCGCGTTGCGCTGGGCCAGGCGGATGGCGGCCAGTGTCTCGGTCAGGCTACCGATCTGGTTGAGCTTGACCAGGATGGAGTTGCAGGAGTTTTCGTCGATGGCACGCTGCAAGAACTTCACGTTGGTCACCAGCAGGTCGTCGCCGACCAGTTGCACCCGGTGGCCAATCTTCTGGTTCAGCAGCTTCCAGCCCTCCCAATCGTCCTCGGCCAGACCATCCTCGAGCGAGATCACCGGGTAGCGGGCGATGATATCGGCCCAGTAGTCGACCATCTCGGCGCTGGAGAGCACCTTGCCGTCGCGCTTGAGGTGATACTTGCCATCCTCGTAGATCTCACTGCAGGCCGGATCCAGGGCCAGCATCACCTGCTCACCGGGGCGGTAGCCGGCCTTCTCGATCGCCTCCATGATCACCTGCAGGGGCGCCTCGTTGGAGGGCAGGCTGGGCGCGAAGCCACCCTCGTCACCCACCGTGGTGCTCAGACCGCGATCGTGCAGCACCTTCTTGAGGCTCTGGTAGATCTCGGAGCCCCAGCGGATCGCCTCGTGGAAGCTCTCGGCGCCCACAGGCATGACCATGAACTCCTGGAAGTCGGTCGAGTTGGCCGCGTGCTGGCCACCGTTCATGATGTTCAGCATCGGCACGGGCAGCACATGGGCATGCACCCCGCCAATGTAGCGATAGAGCGGCAGCCCGAAGGCGCTGGCCGCCGCCTTGGCCACTGCCAGCGAGACGCCGAGGATGGCATTGGCGCCGAGCTTGCTCTTGTTCGCCGTGCCATCGAGGGCAAGCAACTCCTGGTCGATGCCGATCTGATCGGCCGCGTCCAGGCCGACCAGGGCCTCGGCAATGTCCTCATTCACCGCCCGCACAGCCTTGAGCACACCCTTGCCGCCGTAGCGGGCCTTGTCACCGTCGCGCAGCTCCAGGGCCTCGTTTGCGCCGGTCGAGGCGCCGCTGGGCACGATCGCCCGTCCGATATCGCCGCTCTCCAGGTGGACGTCCACCTCTACCGTCGGGTTGCCGCGTGAGTCGAGCACCTCGCGACCCTTGATCGCCTCGATCAGTGTGGACATGTTCCCTCCGCTCGTTGTCAGCTTCTGTGGGCGCCGCCAGTATAGCACAGCCCTGCGGGGCGCGGTGCTAAGGCCGCGCCCCGCAGGACTGTGCCGTGTTCGTCTCCTGCAGTCGGGTGTGGGGCGGCGTAGCCGCCCCAGCGACGTTCCACCCTCAATCGCTCTGCTGCTGGCCAGGGCGCATCACCAGCAGCGGCCCGCTGATCCCGCGGAGCACCTTGTCGGTGACCCGGCTGAGCGTCACGCCACGGGTCGCGCCGTGGCCCTGGGTGGCCATCACCACCAGATCGACTGCGCGCTCTCTGGCGGCCTCGAGGATAGCACGCGCAGGTTGATCGGCCTTGAGCACCAGCGTCTGGGTGTCAGGCGGCGCAACGGTGCCGACCAGGCCCTGCAGGTAACTAGTGGCCGTGGCCTCCTCCTGGGCCACCACTGCCTCATCGCGGCGGAAGCGCTCGTGGAAGGGCAGCAACTCGGGGACGGGCAGTGTATCGACGACCCGCAGCAGTGTCACCTGGCCGTCGTCGATGCGGGCCAACGCAACGGCCAGCGCGATCGCCTCCTGGGCCCGCTCGGAACCGTCCAGCGGGACGAGCACGTGCCGGAAGGTGGGGGTATCTCCGCTCTGTGCTTCGCCGGGGCGGAGCAGCAGCAGCGGCGTCGTGGAGACCCGGGCGAGCGCCTCGGCCACACTGCCGAGCCAGAGCCGGTCAAAGCCGCTGCGCCCGTGGGTGGTCAGCACGACTAGGCCGGCGTGGATATCACGGGCGTAACTGGTGATGGTCTTGACCACCGGGCCGGTCAACTGGGTAACGATCGGCTGCAGGCCGCCGCCGGCCACGCTGGCGGCGGCCTGTTCCAGGTAGACGCGTTCGTGCTCAGCGGCGAGCGAGTGCAGCTCGGCATCGACCACCGGCAGGCCGTTGACAAAGATCGGGTTCGCGCTCGCCTCAACGTGCACGTGGACCAGGTGCAGGGCCGCGCCTGTGGCGCGGGCGATCCGCGCCGCGGTCGGCAGCGACTGCTCGGCGACCGGCGAGCCATCGAGCGGCACCAGAATTGCCCTGAACATCGCACCGCCTCCTTTGGCGAAAAGCCCCGTTAGCGTGCTGGCGGCGCAGCGCGCGGTGGCTCGGGGGGCGCGAGGGGGGTGTCGCTGGCGGCCAACGCGATGCGCAGCACCTCGTCCATCGAGGAAACCGGAATGAGGTCCAGGTCCTTGCGCACCTTCTCAGGCAGATCGACGATGTCTTTGGCGTTCTCCTTGGGCAGGATGAAGGTGCGGATCCCGGCCCGATGGGCGGCCAGGGTCTTCTCTTTGAGCCCACCGATACCGAGCACCTTGCCGCGCAGCGTCACCTCGCCGGTCATCGCCACATCGCGGCGCACCGGCTTGCCGGTCATCGCGCTGATCAGCGCCGTGGTCAGCGTAATGCCCGCCGACGGGCCGTCCTTGGGCACGGCGCCCTCGGGAATGTGGACGTGGATGTTGTGCTCCTCGAAGTAGTTCGGGTCGATACCGAGCTCATTCGAACGGTAGCGCACATAGCTCATCGCCGCCTGGGCGCTCTCTTTCATCACCTCACCGAGCTGGCCGGTGAGCTGCAGGCCGCCCTTGCCCTTCACCGGCAGCACCTCGATGCTGAGAATATCGCCGCCCGTCGAGGTCCAGGCCACGCCGGTGGCCACACCAATCTCGTCGCGCTCCTCGGCCAGGCCGAAGCTGAAGCGCTCGGGGCCGAGGTAGCCGGCGATATCGGCGGCATCGATCACAAAGCTCGTCAGCTCGCCTTCGGCGCCGGGCTCCCGCGCGGCGGCCACCTTGCGCGCCACCTTGCGGCAGAGGCTGGCGATCTCGCGCTCCAGGTTGCGCACACCCGACTCGCGGGTGTACTCACGGATGAGCTTGGTCACCGCGCCATCGGTCAGGGTCAGCTGATCGGCCTCGAGCCCGTGGAACTCGCGCTGCTTGGGGATGAGGAAACCCCTGGCGATCTCGAGCTTCTCGTCCTCGGTGTAGCCGCCGATCTCGATGATCTCCATGCGGTCGCGCAGCGGGCCGGGGATCGGCTCCAGCTGGTTGGCCGTCGCGATGAAGACCACCTTGCTCAGATCGAACGGGATCTCCAGGTAGTGGTCCGAGAACGTGCTGTTCTGCTCGGGGTCGAGCACCTCGAGCAGCGCCGAGGTCGGATCGCCACGGAAGTCGGTGCCGACCTTATCGACCTCATCGAGGACATAGACCGGGCTATTCGATTTGACCGACTTGATGCCCTGGATGATCCGCCCGGGCATCGCCCCGATGTAGGTGCGCCGGTGGCCACGGATCTCGGCCTCGTCGCGCACGCCGCCGAGGCTGGTGCGGATAAACTGGCGGCCCAGCGCACGGGCGATACTGCGCCCCAGGCTCGTCTTGCCCACCCCGGGCGGGCCGACGAAGCAGAGGATGGGGCTGCGCATCTTGTTGCCGGCCAGCTTGCGCACCGCCAGGTACTCCAGGATGCGCTCCTTGACCTTCTCGAGGCCGTAGTGGTCCTCATCGAGCACCTTCTGCGCCTCGACGATGCTGATCGCGGGGTGCTCCTCCTCGGCCCATGGCAGATTGATCAGCCAGTCGAGGTAGGTGCGGATCACGCCCGCCTCGGGGCTGTTCATACCCTGCTGGGCCAGGCGTTTCACCTCGTGGAGCGCCTGGCTCTTCACATACTCCGGCGCCTCCATCTCGTTAATCTTGCGCCGCAGTTCGTCGATCGGGTCATCGGCCTCATCGTCCTCACCCAGCTCGCGGCGGATGACCCGCATCTGCTCGCGCAGGAAATACTCACGCTGGCTCTGGTCCAGCACCTCTTTGGTATCCTGCTGGATCTTGGCCCGCAGCTTGAGCAGTTCGAGCTGGCGCGCCAGGACCATATAGGCCCGGCGCAGGCGATCGGCCGGATCGAGCGTATTGAGCACCTCCAGCCGGTCCTTAAAGTCGAAGGCCGGGCCCCAGGTGACAATATCGGCCAGGTGGCCGGGGCGCTCGATGCGATGGACGAACTGCACCGCCTCCTGGGGCACCTCGCCCAGGTGATCGACGAACTCATCGACCTGCTGCTTGACGGTATCCATCAGCGCCTCGATCTCCATACTCTGGAGATCCGGGTCGAAGACGGGGGTGCAGCGCACGCGGTAGAAGGGTGTGATCTGCACGGCGCCGTGGATCCGGGCCCGGTACAGCCCCTCGAGGATCACGCGCGCGGTGCCATCGGGCAGTTTGGCGAACTCTTCCAGGCGCGCGATCACCCCGATCGGCGGCAGTTCCTGCGGCTGGCTGCTCTTGTAGCCCTCCAGTTCAGCTTCGCGCACAAAGATCAAAAGCACTTCCCGCTCCTCGTCCCAGGCGCGCTCCATGGCGCGGTACGACTTGCCCTGGGGCACCTGCAGCGGGATCGTCATATGGGGCATAATCACCATCTCGCCGAGCACCACCAGCGGCAGCCGCTGCTCCGGCAACCCCTCCGGCTCGGCAACTTCCCCGCGCACGACCGCGTCGCTGTCGAGGTCGGGATCGTTGGTGAACGAACGCTTGTCGTTTTTCATCGGGCTCCTCACTTGATGCGAGACGCTCGCATCGTTGCTGCGGCGCTGCCGCACTGTTCCCACTTCGGGTATACCGACGATGCCGGGGGCGGGCCGACCCTCAGGTCAGGCCCAGCGCCCACTCTCGCCGCGCTCGAGCACCCTGGCCATCCCGAGCAGCACGCGGTCAAGCAACTGCATAAGCAGTTCCACGTCCTGATCAACGAGATGCGAGAGTGCTGCCTGCATCTGTTCGCGCCGGGCCTGCTTGATCTCGGCGATCAATTCGCAGCCCCGTGGTGTTACCACGACCATCACCTGGCGCCGATCGCTGGAATGGCGTTTTCGTTCGACCAGTTGTTTCTCCGCCAGACGGTCGACCACGCCGGTCAGCGAGGCCGCCGACTGCTGGGTAGCATCGGCCAGGTCCGACATTTTGCACTCCGCCGCGCTCTGGTAGAGGTGGAGCAGGGTATAGAACTGGGGCAGGGTGAGGCGAAACCGTTCATCGTCGAGGAGTTGCATAAACTGGCGTTGCGCCAGCCAGCTGATCTGCATAATCGCCTGTTCGATCTCCTCGAGCGGTCCGCGCTCGCCAGTCGTCAGTTGCTCGCGGGGGACAGAAGTCATGCGTGCATCGCCGATCCTGAATAGTCGAGATTATCAACAACATTAAGTATATCAGAGCATGGGCACCAGAGCAAGGGCGGGGGCCAGCCCGAGCGGGCGGATGCAACGTCCCGGTTTTCGCACCCTGAGTCGCGCAGCGCGTAGCGGATTGGTGCGAACGCCCCTTGGGTACGGCCGTTCAGCTGAGCCTTCGTCCCGATTCAGGCCGGGGCTCAGGATGCGTTCGTGTTCCGACTTCGCATTAGCCCTGCCGGCGTGCGCCACCGGCATTGCACAGATCGGCAAGCGCACGTATAATAGGCACATCCTCCTGGCTCGCAACAATTCAGCGCCGCCCTGGTGATGGTCGGCGGGAGCAGCGTAATGGCAGGTCGCAACGGTGCCACTTTGCCCGAACCGCAGATGGTGATTGATGGCGTGAGCCTGAGCTTCGGCGGGGTCCGCGCCCTCTCCGAGATCAGCTTCAATGTATACCCCGGTACGATCCAGGCGATTATTGGCCCCAATGGCGCCGGCAAGACCAGCCTGCTGAACTGCATCAGTGGGCTTTACCGGCCGCAAGAGGGCCAGATCCGCTTTGAGGGGCGCAACATTATCGGCCTGGCTCCCCACCAGGTCGCTCGCCTCGGGATCGCCCGCTCCTTCCAGAATATCGAACTGTTCCGCCACATGACGGTGGTGGACAATCTGATGCTGGGACGCCACGTGCACATGCGCAGCGGCGTGCTTAGCGGCGGGCTCTACTGGGGCCGCGCCCAGCGCGAGGAGATCGCGCACCGCGAAGCGGTGGAGCAGGTGATCGACCTGCTGGAGATCCAGGCCATCCGTAAGAAGACGGTCGGCGCCCTGTCCTACGGCCTGCAGAAGCGGGTCGAGCTCGGGCGCGCCCTGGCGATGGCCCCGCGCCTCCTGCTGCTCGACGAGCCGATGGCTGGTATGAACAGCGAGGAGAAGGAAGACATGGCCCGCTTCGTGCTCGACATCAGCGAGGAGCAGCGCACCACCATCGTGCTGATCGAACACGACATGGGCGTGGTCATGGACATCAGCGACAACGTGGCGGTGCTCGAGTTCGGCCAGTTGATCGCCTACGGCACCCCCGATGAGGTGAAGGCCAACCCGCGGGTGATCGATGCCTACCTCGGGCGCGAACACGCAGCATAGGAGCGGCACCTGATGAGCGATGCGACACTCCCCCGTCTGCTGATGCAGAATGCCGAGCGTCTGGGCGACCGGGTCGCCCTGCGCGAGAAGGATTTCGGCATCTGGCAAACCGTCACCTGGCGCCAGTTCGCCGAGCATGTGCGCGCCTTCGCGCTGGGCCTGCGCGCCCTGGGTCTGCAACGCGACGATAAGGTTGCGATCATCGGCGACAATCGCCCGGAGTGGCTCTATGCCGAACTGGCCGCCCAGGCCATCGGTGGCGCCTCCGTCGGCGTGTACCAGGACTCGGTGGCCGAGGAGGTCAAGTATGTGCTTGAGGCGGCCGAGGCACGGGTGATCGTTGTCGAGGACCAGGAGCAGGTCGATAAGATCATCGAGATCTGGCCCGAGCTGCACAACGTGCTCAAGGTGATCTACTACGAGCCCAAGGGTATGCGCGGCTACCGTGAGCCCTACCTGGCCCACTTCCCCGATATCGAGGAGCTCGGCCGGGCCTACGACCGCGAGCACCCCGGCCTCTTCGAGGCCGAACTGGCCCAGGGCAAGCCTGACGATGTGGCCATTCTGTCCACGACCTCCGGCACGACCGGCACCCCCAAGCTGGCCATGCTCAGCCACCGCAATCTGATCAGCCAGGGCGCTGGCCTGCTTGAGGTCGATCCGCTGGGGCCGGAGGACGAGTTCGTGAGCTTCCTGCCGCTGGCCTGGGTCGGCGAGCAGATGATCACCGTGGCCGCCGGCCTGCAGTGCGGGTTCACGATCAACTTCCCTGAGTCGGCCAGCACGGTTCAGGAGAATATCCGTGAGATCGGCCCGCGGGTGATGTTCTCGCCGCCGCGCATCTGGGAGAATATGCTCTCGCAGGTCCAGGTGAAGATCCAGGACAGTACGCGCCTCAAGCGGGCTGTCTACGAGTGGGCGATCAACCAGGGCTATGCCATGGCCGACGCGCGCTTCGGCGGCACGCCGCCCGGCCCGGGGTTGCGGCTGCGCTACAGCCTGGCGCGCCTGCTCGTCTTTGAGCAACTGAAGGACCACCTGGGGCTGCGCTTCCTCAAGCGCGCCTACACCGGCGGCGCCGCCCTCGGTCCCGATGTCTTCCGCTTCTACCACGCTCTCGGCGTCAACCTCAAACAGGTCTACGGGCAGACCGAGAGCTCGGGCCTCAGTGTGATCCACCGTGATGGCCAGATCAAGTTCCAGACGGTGGGCACGCCGCTACCGGCTACCGAGATCCGCGTCGCTGAGAATGGCGAGATCCTGGTCAAGAGCCCCTCGGTCTTCTCCGGCTACTACAAGAATCCGCAGGCGACTGCCGAGGTCCTGCACGACGGCTGGCTGCATAGCGGCGACGCCGGCTACTTCGACGAGGACGGCCAGCTGATCGTCATCGACCGGGCCAAGGACGTGATGACGCTCCACGATGGCACCAGGTTCTCGCCCCAGTTCATTGAGAACAAGCTGAAGTTCAGCCCCTTCATCAAGGAGGCGGTGGTCTTCGGCGGCGACTGGCCCTTCGTTACGGCGATGATCAACATCGACTTCGCCAACGTCGGCAAGTGGGCCGAGAGCCGCCAGATCTCCTATACCACCTACACCGACCTGGCGCAGAAGCCGCAGGTCTATGCCCTGATCCGCAAAGATGTCGAACGCACCAATGCCGACCTGCCCCAGGCGGCGCGGATCAAGCGCTTCCTGCTGCTCCACAAAGAGCTCGACGCCGACGATGGCGAGCTGACCCGGACGCGCAAGGTGCGGCGGCGCCTGGTGGCCCAGCGCTACGACGAGATCGTCGATGCGCTCTATGGCGACCAGGGCGAGTTGGAGTTGGAGACGACGATCACCTACCAGGATGGCCGCACGGCGCTGATCAAGACCCGGCTGCGGGTCGAGGAGATGGACCAGGCGCCGCCCGCGCCCGAGCGCCAGCCGGCGCGCCTGGTGGCGCGCTGAGCGAGGGTACGAAAACCTGAGCGTCCAGCTGCGGCGGTTGGCGCCCGGGACGGAGAGAGACATGGAGAAACTCATCCAGCTAACCCTGAGCGGTGTTGCCAATGGGGCCATCTTTGGCCTGGTGGCCCTGGGCTTCGTGCTGATCTACAAGAGCAGCGACGTGATCAACTTCGCCCAGGGCGAGTTTCTGCTGATCGGCGCCTACCTGACCTACATGACCGTGCAGCAGATCGGGCTGTGGTGGCCGCTGGGCGTGGTGGTGGCGGTGCTGCTTGCTGCGGCGGTGGGTGTGCTGATCGAGCAACTGATCTTGCGGCCGCTGATCGGCGAGCCGGCGATCTCGGTGATCATGGTCACGATCGGGCTCTCGTCGCTGCTCCGGGCCATCGTTGGCGCGATCTGGGGTGTGACGCCGCGCCCGGCGCCGCAGTTCCTGCCCCGTGAAACGGTGAGCATCCTCGGCGCCAGTGTGGGCGTGGACAAGCTCTGGGCGATCGCCCTGGCGCTCATCCTCTTCGCCCTGCTGACGCTGTTCTTCCGCCGCAGCAGCGAGGGCATCGCCATGCGCGCCGTGGCCGACGACCAGCAGGCGGCGCTGAGCATGGGCATCAGCGTCAAGCGGGTCTGGGCCGTTGCCTGGGCGATCGCGGCCGTCACCGCGGCGGTGGGCGGCATTCTGCTGATGAGCATCTTCGGCGGCGTGTCCGGCCAGATCGCCCGCGTTGGCCTGCTGGTTTTCCCGGTGGTCATCCTCGGCGGCCTCGACAGCATCCCCGGCGCGATCCTGGGCGGGCTGATCATCGGGCTGCTGCAGTCCTACGCCGGCGGCTACCTGCCGCCGGAGCTCGGCATGGGCGAGGTCATGCCGTTTATCATCCTGCTGCTCATCCTGCTCATCCGCCCGTACGGCTTGTTCGGCCAGCGGATCATCGAGCGGGTGTGAGCCATGAGGCATGAGGTGTAAGGGGAGGCCATGCAGAGCGGAACTTTCCATACGAACTACGCGAGCGACATGGCCCTGCGTCCCTACTGGCCGCAGCGGATCCGGATCGTGCTGGTGATCGCCCTGGTGCTGGCCTTCCCCTGGTTCGCCGATCGCTACTGGCTGAACCTGGCCAATACGATCGGCATCGCCGCCATCGCAGCGATCGGGCTGAACATCCTGGTGGGCTACACCGGGCAGATCAGCATCGGCCACGGCGGCTTCCTGGCCGTGGGCGCCTTCAGCGCCGGGCTGCTGGCCGCGCGCCTCAACATGCCGATGTGGATCACCGTGCCGGTGGCCAGCCTCTTCACGGCCGTTGTGGGCGCGATCTTCGGCCTGCCCTCGGCACGGCTCAAGGGGCTCTACCTGGCGATCGCCACCCTGGCCGCCCAGGAGATCATCATCTGGGTTTTGAACCACGGCGAGTTGCTGGGCATTGGCGAGTCGCTGTCCCTCCCACGCGAGACGAACAACATCTTCGGCATCCCCATGATCGGCAATACCGATTTCAGCTTTTACTGGGTGATCGTGGGCAGCCTTGTGCTGACGGTGATCTTCGTCAGCAATCTGTTCCGCACCCGGGCCGGGCGAGCCTTCGTCGCCATCCGCGACCAGGATATCGCCGCCCAGGTGATCGGGGTCGACCTCTTCCGCTACAAGCTGCTGGCCTTCGCCACCTCGTCGTTCTTCGCCGGCCTGGCGGGCGCGCTCACCGCCCACTACCGCGGCATCATCTCGTGGGAGCGCTTCACGATCGACACCAGCATCCTCTATCTGGCCATGATCATCATCGGCGGGCTGGGCAGCGTTTCGGGCGCGATCTACGGGGCGGCCTTCATGACCCTGCTGCCCGCGATACTGTCGAATGTCGCCCGCGCGCTGAGTGGCACCGTCCCGCAGATCAACAGCTACCTGCCCTTCATGCAGCAGGGCGCCTTCGGCCTCGCGATCATCCTCTTCCTGATCTTCGAGCCTGAGGGCATCGTCAAGATGTGGCGCAACGTCAAGGATTACTTCCGGCTGTGGCCGTTCAGTTATTAGCCAAGGAGGCAAAGATGCTCAAGGGACAACGGCGAATCACGTTCATCGGCCTGCTCATGGCGCTGGCGCTGCTGCTGGCGGCATGCGGCCAGCAGGCGCCAGCCACCGGCGGGACGACCGGCGGCGGGACGACCGCGGCTGGCGCAACACCCGCAAGCGGCGGAGCGACGACCAGCGGCGAGCCGATCAAGATCGGCGCGATCTTCGATCTCACCGGTGCGACGGCGGACGTCGGGACACCCTACTCGCAGGGACAGATTGCCTACATCGAGTGGCGGAATGCGAATGGTGGCGTGAACGGGCGCCCGCTTCGACTCTTCAGCCAGGACTACGCCTACGAGGTGCCGAAGGCCGAGGAGCTCTACACCCAGTTTGTTACCCAGGACGGGGTGGTCGTCTTCTCGGGCTGGGGCACCGGCGATACCGAGGCGCTGAAGGGCAAGATCGCCGAGGACAAGATCCCCTTCATCTCGGCCTCCTACTCGGCCGCGCTCGCCGACCCGGCTGCCACGCCCTACAACTTCATCGTGGCGCCGACCTACTCCGACCAGCTGATCATCGGTATGAAGTGGGCGCTGGAGGACTGGAAGGCGAAGGGCAACAGCGACGCGCCGAAGTTTGCCTACCTGTTCAACGACAGCCCCTTCGGGCGTTCGCCGCTGGCTGACGGCACGACCTTTGCCCAGGCCAACGGCGTGGAGACGCCGCTCGAGGTGCCCTCGCCCCGTGGCGCCACCGACCTCACCCCACAGCTGACCCAGATCAAGGATTTTGGCGCCAACTATGTCTTCCTGCAGAACGTTTCGAGCCCGGCAGCCCTGGCGTTGAAGAACGCAAAGAGCCTGGGCCTCGACGTGCAGTTCGTCTGTCTGAACTGGTGCGCCAACGAACTGCTGATCAAACTGGCCGGCGCCGATGCCGAGGGTGTGGTTGGCACCATCCCCTTCAGCCCCGCCGGCGATGGGGCGAAGGTGGCTCTGGACTATGCCAAGGAGAAGGGCATCGACTACGGCGGCGCGGATAGCACCTTCGTGCAGGGCTGGACGGCCATGAGTATTCTGGTGGCCGGGATCGAGAAGACCCTCGCCGACGGCAAGGAGCTGACCGGCGAGAACATCAAGGCGAGCCTGGAGACCATGGGCGCGATCGACACCGGTGGGGTGACCCAGCCGATCGTCTTCACCGCGACCGACCATGCCGGCTCGAAGGCCCTGCGCATGTTCCGGGTGGAGAATGGCGCCTGGGTGCCGATCACCGATTTCATTACCGCGAAATAGCCCAACGTGGCGCAGCGTAGGGGCGCGGCGT
>DAOUBZ010000416.1:0-1554 GCA_034432515.1 Chloroflexaceae bacterium
CCGCGCGACCCGGGCCGCGGCGCAGCGCGCGCAGGGCCGCCGGCAGGCGCCAGAGGGCGTAGGCGCAGAACGGGACGAGCACGCCGACCAGCGGCAGGCGCAGGCGGTGGTGGGCCACGGTGATCGCCGAGAGCGCGACGCCGAAGGCGAACCATGCGACGGTGGGCGTGGCGCGGCGCCACGCGGGCGCAAAGCAGAGCCCGGCGATGCCGCCGAGCATAATCAGCACGTACTGCAGGTCGGCCAGCAGGCTGAGCGGACGCGGGTTCTCGCCGGCGCTCAGCGCGATCTGCTCATCGCGCGGGCTGATCGTCACCACGTCGCCCACGGCAAAGCTACGCGACTGCAGCAGGAAGAGCGACGCCAGCTTGAAACGCACGCGGTTGAGGAACAGGGCTGGGTCCTCGCGAATGCGCTCGACGGTCATGCGCACGGCGAGGGCCTGGCGGTCGGCCAGGTTGGGCAGGCTGAAGATCGCCGCCTCGCCGGCGAGGCGGTCCTCCTCGCTGCGCACGGTGCCGTACCACATGCTGATGCCGCCGTTGGTATCGACGAGAATGAGCCGGTCGTGGACCAGGTAGTTGCGCAGCGTCCAGGGGCCGATGACGAACGCGGCGCCAAGGATGAGCGCCAGTGGTAGGCCGAGGCGGGCCAGCGGTCCGGCGTGTGGCGGGCGGGTCGCGAGCAGGAGGACGAGCAGAGCGGCGATGGGCACAAACAGCAGCGCCACGGCGCGGGTAAGCGCCGCGAGGGCCAGCGTGCCACCGGCGAGCAGCGCCCAGCGCCAGCCGCCCGTGGTGATGGTCCCATCGAGCAGGGCCAGAGCCAAAATGATCAGCACCACGAAGAGCGCCTCGGCGAAGAGCACGCTGCCGAAGCTGGCGAGCGGCACGAAGCTAGCGGCGATCGCCGCGCTGATCAGCCCGACAGCGCGGCTGGCGAAGAGGCGCCACGCGAACCAGGCGAAGGCTAGCACGCCCACCCCGGTGAGTACGGCCTGGCCCAGCAGCGCCCAGCGCACATCGACGCCGGCCAGGGCGAACATCAGCGCGAGGAAGGCCGGGTAGAGCGGCGGCCGTAGCCACTTTCCCGTATCGTGGTAGCCGCCCTGCAGGATATGCAGCGCGGCGCGGTAGTACTCCTCGGGGTCGCCGGGCTGCACGGCACCGGCCGGCGCCTGCCAGGACCAGAACCAGAGCCGCAGGGCCACGGCCAGGGCGGTGATCAGGGCCAGGGCAAGCGCGTAGTGCCAGTTGGGGCGGTGTGCAGGATTGGCGGGGACGGTCATGCAGTATCGATCAGCATAAGCGGCGGGCGCTCGGCCACGGGGCCCGCCGCTGCGGGCCATTCGCCAGAGCCCCCACGAGCGTCCAGCATGCCTGGCCACAGGTGTGGGTAGTATACTCGAAGTGAGGCGCCGCCGCGGGGCGGCGCCGCCACGGGGCAGGGCTGGTGCAACGATCCTGCTGGCAAACCCCGTACGCGCTGCGCGCTACTCAGGATGCGTTCGCGTTCCGACGTTGCACGATACTGCTGGCAAACCCCGTTTTGCTC
>DAOUBZ010000417.1:0-3397 GCA_034432515.1 Chloroflexaceae bacterium
GACCGTCGCCAGCGGTCTTTGCCCGCGCGACGGTCGGCTCGATGCGCTGGTTCGGCATGGCTTCAGCACACACCAGGCCTGGCATGGCACCGAGGCGAGGAGTACTTACCGAGGCCAGCACGCCGGACGACCAGCGGAATTGTCACTGCAAGGGGTGTGTATGATGACGCCACATTTCCTCCAGGATGCTACACCCCTAGCCTCGCGCTGCCTTGCCAGCGACGGCAGATTGGTGTACGCTCCAGGCGGGAGCGAGCCGTGCCGCTGAGTTGGACCCGTTTCGCTACCGGCAAGCACTTCTGCTATGCAGATCACCCAGACAACCCTCGCGAGTTGTGCCGGGAGTCGCGACGCGGTGGTCGTGATCGACGTGCTGCGCTCATTCACCACGGCCGCCTACGCCTTCGCCGCTGGTGCCCGCCGGATCTACCCGGTCGCCTCGCCGGAGACAGCACTGCAACTGCGCGCGCAGCTGCCAGGGGCGCTCGCTATGGGCGCCCTGGGTGGCGGCTGGCCCATCCCCGGCTTTGATCTCGACAACGCCCCCTCACGGATCGCTGGCCACGATCTGCGCGGCAAGACGCTGATCCAGTGCACCGCCGCCGGGGTCAGCGGCCTGCTGCGCTGCCCCGAGGCCAGCCCGCTGCTCGCCGGGAGCCTGGTCTGCGCGCGCGCCACCGCCCGCTACCTGCTGCGGCGCCGCCCCGCGCGCGTCACCCTGGTGGTAACCGGGGACTGGTCCGACCGTGACGGGGACGAGGACCGGGCCTGCGCCGATTATCTAGCGGCCCTGCTACGCGGCCAGACGCCGGACCCGTCCCACTTTGCGGCCCGCGTCGCCGCATCGGACTTCGGGCGGCGCTTCGTCGAGCCCGACCACCCGGCGCTGCCGGCCGCCGACCTCAGCTATGCGACCGCGATCGATTGCTTCAACTTTGCCATGCCGGTGCGCCGCACCGCCGATCTGCTGGTGATCGAGCCGGCTGACCCTGACCGTTGACGCCACGCCGGGTGCGTTCTGTTTGCGCCCCGCCCCGGCGCAATGCTATACTGCCTGTAGCGCACATCAGGAACACGCACCCAGGCCAGGAGTCTGCTTATGGTCGAGCGCATTTGCCCAGCCTGTCAGCATGCCAATCCGATCGAGAACCGCTTCTGTGGCGCCTGTGGCGCCTCGTTGGAGCGCCATGAGCTTGCCCGGCGCGACGATGCGACGATCGTGATCGCCGGCCAGCGCATCCCCCTGGCCCAGGTGCGCCAGGTGAGCAAGGCCGTCGCC
Source organism: Chloroflexaceae bacterium (assembly GCA_034432515.1). Classification (GTDB taxonomy): domain Bacteria; phylum Chloroflexota; class Chloroflexia; order Chloroflexales; family Chloroflexaceae; genus JACAEO01. The sequence continues at coordinate 1,280 of DAOUBZ010000417.1, forward strand.
GTGGGCCTGGCTGCCGTAGCCGCCGAGGCCGGCATCGCCTGGCTCAAGCGCCGCGCCGAGCAGGGCGGCCTCGCCAGCGCCGCCAGCACCGCCCTCGCCGCAAGCCAGCAACCCGCCCGGCAACTCATCCCCGTCGACAATCAGCCTGCGGCCAATGTGGTCACCATCGTGAGCCAGCGTGTCGTTGAGGTCTGGGAGCATGGCACCCTGGCGCGCCAGATCATTGAGAAGCACGTCTGGAAGCGCGAGGGATGAGGGCCGGGCGATGCGGGAACTTCGGCGGCTGCTGCGACGTCTTACTGTCTGTGGAGCCGTACATCAACGGTAGCGTCGAAACACCCGCTTCTGAACCCTGGCTCAGGTGAAGCATGGCCCAGTCCCTCAGTACCTACGATCTCTTGCGGCGCCAGCTGCGGCCCCTCGGCCTGCGGCTGCGCCTTAGCGATACGCTGCTCTTTGCCAGCCGCAGCCTCTGGCTCGCGGCAGTCGCAACCACGCTGGTGGCCCTCGCTGGCCGGCTGCTGCCGATCGCGCACCTGCGCCTGTGGGCCGCTGCGCCGCTGCTGCTCTGGCTGCTCAGTGTGATCGGCTACGCCCTGTTCCGCCCCATGCCACCCGGACGGGTCGCGCGGCGCGTCGACCAGTTGCTCGACCTCCGCGAGCGTCTCGCCACCGCCCTCGAACTGCACGACCGCGACGCCCACGACCTGCTCAGTGAGCGCCAGCAAGAAGATGCAGGCGCCCTCGCCACCACACTGAAGGCCGGGCAACTGCCCCTGCGCGTCGATCGCCAACTCCTGCTCTGGGCCATCCCGCCGCTGATCCTCACCGCCCTGCTGCTCTTCGTGCTTCCCAATCCGCAGGACCAGGTGCTCGCCCAGCGCCAGGTGGTCCAGGCGGCGCTCGCCGAGAGCGCCGATCAACTCGCCGAGCTCGAGCGCCAGATCAGCGAGGAGACGCAGTTGAGCGCCGAGGATCGCGAGCGGCTGCTCAAAGAGTTGCAAGCTCTCCAGGAACAGCTGCGCCGCAATCCCGGCGATCCGCAGGAGGCCCTGGCCGACCTCTCGGCTGCTGAGGCCCGCCTGCGCCAGAACCTTGACCCGAACAGCGACGCCCGCCGCGCGGCCCTTGAGCAGCTGGCCCGCAACCTCGAGACACTCTCCGGGCGCCAGTCCAGCCAGCGCCCCGACGTGCAGCAGGCCGCCAACCAGCTCGATCAGCTCGCCCAGCAGCTTGACCAGCTCTCCGCAGCCGAACGGCAGCAACTCGCCGAGCAACTGGCCCAGCAGGCCGCCCAGACGGCCGCCAGTGACCCGGCGACGGCCCAGAGCCTGCAGAATGCGGCCAATGCGCTCCGCCAGGGTGATACGCAACAGGCTGCTGCACAGCTCCAGCAAGCTGCCGAAAATGTGCGTGAAGCGCAGAGCAGCCTGGCCAACCAGCAACGCACCCAGCAATCGCTCTCCGAGCTGCAGGGCGCCCGCGAACAGATCGCCCAGGCTGGCCAGCAGGGCCAGCAGGGCCAGCAGGGCCAGGGCCAACAAGGGCAGCAAGGCCAGCAGCAGGGCCAGGGCCAGCAAGGTCAGCAGGGCCAGGGCCAGGGCCAGCAGGGCCAGCAGGGCCAGCAGGGCCAGCAGGGCCAGCAGCCAGGTAGCGGCGGTGGTACGAATGCCCCGAACCTGGGCCAGGGCCAGAGCAACAATAGCGGCAATGTGGACCCCAACCGGCCTGCCGGCCAGCAGGGGAGCGGCACGGGCAGCGATGGGCTGGTCTACCAGCCCTACCGGCCCTCGGGCCAGCAGGGTACACCGGACTTCGTGCAGGGCCAGCAGGGCCAGGGCGGCTCAAGCCAGACCCAGACCGGCCAGGACACCCTGCCCGGCGCGAGCAACCCCTCGATGGTGCCCTACCAGCAGATCTTCCCGGAGTACGCCGAGGCAGCCAGCGAGGCCCTCGACCGGGGTTACATCCCGCCGCACCTGAAGGAGTTCGTTCGCGACTACTTCAGTCGCCTTGAACCAGGAACCACGCCCTAGCCCGACGGACAGGGCTTGCACAACGTTCGCCTCTCGCGGTGGTGTGTAGGGCGGCTGCCCTGCCCCATGCAGTGGTGGGGGG
>DAOUBZ010000418.1:0-2713 GCA_034432515.1 Chloroflexaceae bacterium
ATTCTGGCCCCCTCCCCTACCAGGGGAGGGGGTAGGGGGGTGGGGTATATGGGGCCTGGGGGCGCAACTCCCCAAAAACCTACCCCTGGTAGGCCCAGCCTCCCCCCGCCAGGGTAAGGTGAACCCGCAACCCCCAGGGACTTTGCGACCAGATTGCGCTCTTAATTGAACACTTATTGTTCCCCTTTCGCCCTGCGGGTATAATGATCTGCAGGAGGTAGATGATGACCGATCAACCTGCAACCATCGATGAGGTGAGCGCCCTGGTCGCCGAGGGCAATGCGGCGCTGCTCGCCGGCGACGCCTACACGGCGCGCCAGCGCTTCCGCGCTGCCCTGGAGCTCGACCCGCGCCGCGTCGAGGCGCTGATCGGCCTCGCCGGCAGCGTGCGCCCCTACCGCGAGAAGCGCGAGCATCTGCAGCGCGCCCTGACGATCGACCCCGAGAATGACAATGCGCGCGCCGTGCTCGAGCAGGTCGAGGCGCGGCTTGCCGCCGGCGAGGTGCTGGCCCCCGGCGGGGTGCAGGTGCGCGAGGCCGATCTCGCGACCGCCACAGAAGGTGAGCTCGCGCCCGAGGAACCAGCCGCGCCCGCTGCGGCGCCGGCTACTCTGCACTGCTACCTCCACCCCGACCGTGAGACCGGGCTGCGCTGCCACAGCTGTGAGCGGCCGATCTGCGCCGACTGCGCGCGCCCCGCCGCCGTGGGCCAACTCTGCCCTGAGTGTGCCCGGATCCGCCGCCCGGTCAATTACCAGGTTGCCCCGGCGCAACTCATCGTGGCCGGCGTGGTTGCCCTGATCTATGGCGTGCTGGTGACCTTCCTGGCCGCGTATCTGCTCAGTGCAGTGGGGTTCTTCGGCTTCATTGTGGCTCTGCTCCTTGGCCCCGTCACAGGCGACGCGCTCATGCGCCTCGTCAGCCGGCTCGCGCAGAACAAGCGGGGCCGCTCGATGCAGCTTGCCGTCGGCACCTGCTATACCATCGGCGCCCTGCCCTGGACGATGCTGATCGCTCTCGCAGGTGGCTTTCCGCTCAGCCTGATCCTGTTCACGATCATCGCCGCAACCACCGCCGTCACCCGGCTGCGCTAACGGCGTGACACGCCACGGGAGCGTCGGTAGAGTATGCGCTTTGTGCTGCGCTGCGGCGAAGCCGCAGCGCAGCACAAAGCTGGATCCTCCGGGCGTCGCACCCGAGCAAACTCCGCCAGGGGGATTCTCTACCGGCGCTCTAGCGCAGTGACGTTACCTTACCCCTCACCAACCAGGCTATGGTCCGGTAAGGCGCCGGTGCTACAATCTCGCCGGGCTATGACAGCGTGTGCTGCCAGGCGATGGTAACGCAGCCGTGAAGATGAGGGTCAGTATGACAGACACGTACCGGGGCATGCAGCGCGCCGTGCGCGGGAGCCAGAACCCGCTGGATGCGGTGGAGCGCCACCTGCGCGAGCAGATCTTCGGCCAGGAGCGGGCGATTGAGAGTGTGATCCGCGTGCTCAATCGCGCGCGCTTCGGCTTCTCGGCGGGCAATATGCGCCGGCCACGGGCCACCTTGCTCTTCCTCGGCCCCACCGGTGTCGGCAAGACTGCCACGGCACGGGCGCTGGCCCAGCTGCTCCGCCCCGATGGCGAGGCGTTTCTCAAGGTAGACTGCTCGCTGTTCAGCCAGGGCCACGAGGTGAGCGCCCTGGTGGGCGCACCGCCCAGCTATGTCGGGCGCGACCAGAAGCCCCTGCTCAACCCGGAGATCATCGAGCAGGAGAATAGTGTCGTCCTCTTCGACGAGATCGAAAAGGGTCAGCCCGAACTCTGGAACCTGCTGCTCCAGGTGATGGAGGACGGCGAGATCCTCTTGCTCAACGGCGGTCGCCGGGTCAGCTTTCAGAACAGCATCGTGGTCTTCACCACCAACGTCGGCGCCAAGGAGATGGTCGATTACCTCGACCGGCGCACGATCGGCTTCCGCACTCCTCACGGCGATGTGGAGGCCACCGGCCAGCAGATCTACCAGATTGGCTTCGAGTCGCTGCAGAAGGTGTTCCAGCCCGAGTGGATCAACCGCCTTGACGAGATCATCGCCTTCCGGCCGCTTTCTAGCGATGTGCTGCGCCACGTGCTCGAGCGCATGCTCAAGGAGAGCAACGAGCAGTACCTGCGCCAGGGCATCCAGGTGCGCATCACTCCCGAGGCCCGCGAGTACCTGCTCACCAAGGGCTTTGACTCGCGCTTTGGCGCGCGGCCGCTGCGCCAGCAACTGCTCAAGCTCATCGATGCCCCGCTGGCCGATCTGCTGGCTTCCGGCGGTATCCCGGCCGGCAGCTACGTGGTGGTGGACTATACCGGGATCGACCGGCACGGCGAGGCGCTGGAGTTCTACTACCAGCTGGCGCCCGATCTGCTGCGCCAGGCCGAGGAGTTGCGCGCCCAGGAGGTGGGCCGGCTCCAGGTGAACCAGAGCGACGGCCCCCAGCCGCCGAGCATCAGCCTCAGCAACGAGAAGGTCAACACCGCCGAGGGTGGCGCTGGAGCATTCGGCGCCCGTGGTCCCCGCGTCCATCCGCGGCGCCACGATGGCCGGTAGGGGGTAACGCGGCCCACCGTGGCCGCCCCGCCGCCATCCGCGGGGTAACACGGCCCACCGTGGTCGCCGCGCCGCCATCCGTAGGGGCGACCCCTACCAGGGGTAGGTTTTTGGGGAGTTGCGCCCCCAG
>DAOUBZ010000419.1:0-10126 GCA_034432515.1 Chloroflexaceae bacterium
TGGGATCTGCGGGTTGATCTGCCGTGGTGGCGTGGGGGGCTCGGTAACGTGTTTCATCGCCACGGCCACGGCGCTGTCCCCGCTGAAGGGCAGCCGGCCGGTCAGCATCTCGTATAGCACCACGCCGAGGGCATACAGGTCGGACTGTGGCGTTGCCGGGCGGCCCTGGGCCTGCTCCGGCGAGAGGTAGTCCACGGTGCCGAACGCGACGCCCGTCTCGGTCAGCGCCGTGGAGAGGTGACTCTTGGCAACGCCGAAGTCGCTGATGTGCGCCCGTCCATCACTGGTGACGATCACGTTCTGGGGCTTGATATCACGGTGGATCAGCCCGGCCTTATGGGCGGCGTGGAGCCCGTGAGCGATCTGCGTGGCCAGGTCGACCGCGCGGGCCACGGGCAGCGGCGCCTCGCGGTTGATGATCGTCTTGAGGTCGGTGCCCTCGACGAACTCCATCACGATGTAATGGATGTCGCCGTCCTGGCCGACATCGTAGACATCAACGATATTCGGGTGGGTGAGCATAGCGGCCGCCTGGGCCTCATGCCGGAAGCGGCTGAGGAACTCGGGGTCACTCAAGTAGTGGCTATGGGGGATCTTGACGGCGACACGCCGGTTCAGCCGGAGGTCACGGCCGGCATAGATGCGGGCCATGCCTCCCTCGCCGATCTTGCGTTCCAGTTCGTAGCGGCCGTCAAGGACTGTCTGCTGCATAGAAGGGTTTTCGCTAGCGCATCAGGATCTGGATGCCGGGGGCGGGTGAGACGGTCGTAGCTTCGTCGAGGTGGGCCTCCAGCACGGCCAGATTGACCACGTCCTCGTAGTTGTAGGCGAGGAGCGTCGCGAGGGCCGTCTGGTCGCCGTAGGCGTCGTAGCGGTGCCAGAGGCGTGGCGCATCCCACCCGCTGACCCCGGTGGTTTCACGGGCGATGCCGAGCAACTGCTCGACGTGCTTGAGGCCGCCGCGCAGGCCACGCTTGCGGCACACATAGAGCAGGTCACGGTGGGCGTACTCGGCCTTCAGATCTGCATAGAGTCGTTTGCGGATCACAGGCAGATCGAAGCTGCTGCCGTTGAATGTGACGATGGTCGTGATCCCGGCGAGGACGGCATACAGGTTCAAATCGGTGACGCCCCCCCCGACGAGCTGGGTCGTGCCGTTGTCGGGGCGATAGATGCCAATGACACTAATGCTGCCCGCGAAGGTCGTCTCGATGTCGAGAAAGGCGCGCATGAGCCGCTCGCTCGCGCTGGGAGGCCACACCAGGCTTCATTATGGCACGCTGCGCTGTGAGCGTCAATTCTGCGCGGAGCGCGGCACAGGATCTGGGCAGGGTCCCTGGGGCAAGCCCCCGACCCCGGTTCGTTCGGTGGTGGTGGCGGCTGCACCGCCACCACCACCGAACGAACCACCCCAACCTCAGTGCGCTACCGGCCCAGCCTGGCCCGCAACGCCGCGATGAAGAAGCTGAGGGCCTCGATCCGCAGGACGGCGCCGAGGGCGAGGTAGAGCAGCGCCCCGGCGCCGCCGGCGACGGCCACGACGATCACGGTGGGCAGTTCGCCGAGCAGCGCTGCCAGGCCGGCCACCGCGCCGGCCATTAGCCCGCTGGCGAGCAGGCCCTTGCGTGTGGCTTCGCCGAGCCGCTGCCCCCGCAGCGGCACCTCGCGGCTGAGCAGGGCGTAGGTGATCAGGGCGTGGCCGATCCACTGGGCCGAGTTGCCGATCACCAGGGCGAGGAAGCCCAGCTGTGTGAACCAGAGGAGCGGCAGGGCGGCAAGCAGGTAGCAGCCGATAGCCGCACCCTGAATCAGGTTGGGGGTCAGCGTATTCTTGCGGGCGTAGAAGGCGAAGATCAGCACCTGGTCGAGCGCCGCCGCGGGCAGCCCCGGCAGGTAGAGCAGCAGGGCCAGGGCCGTCACGGCGGTGTCGGCTGCGCCGAAAGCCCCCCGCTCGAAGACGAGGCGCGTGATCGGCGTCGCCAGCGCGGCCAGTCCGGCCGTGGCGGGGAGGATCAGCAGCAGCACAACCTTGAGGCCCATAGCCAGGGTCGCGCGGAAACGCGCTTCGTCGGCCGCGGCGCTCTGGCGCGAGAGGGTGGGCAGCACGGCCAGCGCCACCGCGGAGGCGACCAGCCCGAGCGGGAACTGGATCAGCGTTGTGGCGTAACGCATTGTGCCGAGCGCCGCCGTGAAGCCCGAGGCGAGCCAGCGGTCGATCAGCGTGCCCACGATCGAAAAGCCGATGCCAAGCGCGACCGGGGCGTAGAGGCGCAGAATGCGCCGGACGGCCGGGTGGCCGCCGCCCAGGCTCGGGCGCAGCCGCGCGCCGCGCAGGCCAGGGAGTTGCAGCAACACCTGGGCGCCCGCGCCGATCAACGCGCCTACGGCCAGGCTGTTGATGCCCAGCCGGTCGTGCAGGATCACGACGCCGAGCACCATGCCCAGGTTAAAGACCACCATCACGAAGGCCGGCAGCAGGAAGCGGCGCTGGGCGTGCAGCACCGCTGTAGCCAGCCCCGAGATGCCCATCAGCAGCACGGCCGGCATGAGCAGACGCACCAGCGGCGTGGCCAGGCCGCGCAGTTCGCTCTCCTGGGATCGCGTCAGCGCAGCCACGATCAGCGGTGCCTGCCATACGCCCAGGGCAACCAGGGCCGTCAGCGCGGCCAGGGCGATGCTGAGCACCCCCGAGACCACCTGCCAGAACTCGTCGCGCTCACCCTCGGCGTACTCGGAGAAGACCGGTACCAGGGCCGCGCTCACCGCCCCCGCGATGAGCATGTCGTAGATCGTGCTGGGGACGGTCCAGGCGATCTGGAAGGCATCGACGGCCACGCCGCGCCCGAAGTAGTAGGCGATGATCGGCTCGCGCACGAAGCCCACCAGGCGGCTGAGCACACTGCCCACGGCGATCAGCAGGGCCGCCGAGGCGATGCCCCGAAAGGCCGTGCTACCTGGCAGGGTGTCGCTCATGGGTAGACGGGTTGGTCAGCGCGATGGTCGTGTCGCTCCTGACGGAAGCCCGTCCTACTGGCCGCCGGCGGTCGAGACAGCCTGGCCGGTGAACTGGCTGACGAGGCGTTTGAGCGCGCCCGGCTCGGCAGCGAAGGTCGCCGGGGCGCGCAGGTTCACGACGCTGCGCGAGTCGATCGCGTAGCGCAGGATCTTGTCGCTGTCGATGCTGCGGGCAAAACCGGCGATCTCGAGCATCCGGCCACGGCTCAGGTCGGTCCGGACATACCCGCGCAGGGCGCGGGTATAGTCGTCGAGACTGGTGAGTTGCTGCAGCAAGCCACGCTCACGGATGCGCTCGAAGATCGCCATGAGCACCAGTTGCTGGCGCTGATTGCGGCCGAAGTCGCTGTCGGCGTGGCGGGTGCGGGTGTAGATCAGGGCCTGCTTCCCGTCCAATCGCTGTCGGCCCGCCGCGAAACGAACCTCGATCGTGCGGTAGTCCTCCGTAGGGTAGGCCGGGTCATAGATCGCTTCGGGGGCATCGATGTCGATGCCGCCGAGCTGGTCGATCAGCGTCTCAAAACCCTGGAAGTTGATCAGCACAAAATGGTCCACCTCGACCCCGACCAGACGGCCAACGGTGGACTTGGCAAGCGTCGCGCCGCCACCGGGGCCGAAGCGTTTTTCGCCGATCGCATAGGCCGCGTTGATCCGGCCTTCGCCGCCGCTGGGGTAGCTCACCCACAGGTCGCGCGGGATCGAGAGCATACTGACCCGCCCGCTGTCCCGTTCGATCCGCACCAGCACCAGTGCGTCGGTGCGGGGCGGCCCACTATCCTCGGGGCGGGCGTCGGTGCCGAGGAGCAGGATGTTCAGCGTTGCCGTGCTGAGCTCTGGCGGTTCGGCGGTGCGAGCCGCGGTAGGCCCTGGCAGTACCGCGGGCGCGGCGGGCTGGTCTGGCGCAGCTTGCGGTGGGGCGGGAAGGTGCGACTGGTCGCTGGGGGTGTCCGACTGGACGACGGGCAGGTCGATAGGGGCGGGGGTGACGATCATGGAGTCGATATCCGCGAGTGCCTGTCGCCATTCGAGGGCGAGGCGCAGCATCGTGGCCGCCACTATCAGGCTGATGAGGAGCGCGGCGCCGAACACAAGGCGCCTGTGCGAAACCGGCATACCTCCTGATCTCCACACCTAAAAGGGTGCAACCGCCAGGTACTATACCATAGATTGGGTTCGGTCAACGTTACATTGGCTGAGATTGGGCTGAGAGTCCGTTCATATCAGGCCCACATCTCCGGTGGTGATCAGGTGGAGCGTGCCTGACTGGTCGCGCACCAGCAGCCCGCCGGCACGATCGACGTCCTCGGCGTAGCCGACCACCGTGCCGTTTGCCGTTTCGATGCTCACCTGCTGGCCAATGGTCAGCAGGCGCGCGCGCCAGGCCGCGAACAGTGCCTCCTCGTCACCCGCGATCAGCCGGGCGTGCCAGTGGTCGAGTTGACGCAAGAGCGCGCGCAGCAGTGCCAGCCGCGAGACGGGGGTGCCGGCCGCTTCCATGAGGCTGGTCGCCGGATAGAGGGTGGCGGTGGGTGGTGGTGCGGCGCTCACATTCACGCCGAAGCCGATGATTGCCCAGTCAAAGCCCTGGGCGTTCAGGCTGACTTCGAGCAGCAGACCGGCCGCCTTGGCCCACGCCGGCGCTGCGGTCGCGGCGCCGGCGTCCGCTGCGCGCAGCGGCACGAGCAGGTCGTTGGGCCACTTCAGGCCGGGCCGGAGGCCCGTCACCTCCTCGACGGCTTCGCACAGCGCCACCGCGATCATCCATGCTAGCGCCGCGCCGCGCTCCGGGGCGAGCCACGTGGGCCGCAGGGCCAGCGAGGCCAGCAGCGCCGTCCCGCTCGGCGCCTCCCAGCTGCGGCCAAGGCGCCCACGCCCACTCGTCTGCAGGTCGGCGGTGATCAGCAGCGGAAGTTGCTCGTCCGGGAGCGTAGCCAGGCTCTCCCGCGCCAGATCCATGGTGGAACCGACCGTGGCATAGCAGCGCACGCTGCGCGGCAGCGTCGTCGTTCCCAGTTCGGTCAGGATCGCGGTTGGATCAAGTGATTCGATCGTCATCGCTCCTCCGCTTCGCTAAATGGTCCATCCGTCAAGTTCCGTGTCACCCTGAGCGAAGCGAAGGGTCCCGGCCGAGATGCTTTGCTTCGCTTAGCATGACACATGACTTGCAGGATGCACCGTTAAATGCTTCCAGGCTATCCTTGTGGTACCGGCCCGCACCCCCATCGCTGGCGCGGCTTCTCCCTTCGGCTACGCCCTTCGCTACGCTCAGGACAGGCTCAGGCTTCGCCCTGAGGCTCAGCCCGAAGGGGCAGGACTCTCCCGTTCGTGGGAGAAGAGGACGGGGGTGAGAGTCATAGGTGCGACATCACGCAACAACCCCTGGGATGCATTGAGGCACGCCCTAAACGACCTCGACCGCGAGCGCCACCGCCTCGCCGCCACCGAGGCAGAGCGAAGCGATCCCGCGCCGGCCACCACGCTGGCGCAGGGCGTGGATCAGCGTTACCAGCACCCGGGCGCCACTGGCGCCGATCGGATGGCCCAGCGCGATCGCGCCGCCATGGACATTGACCCGGTCCACGTCCAGGTTGCCGGCGCGGATGTTGGCCACCACCTGGGCCGCGAAGGCCTCGTTGAGCTCAAACAGGTCGTAGTCATCAACCGTCGTGCCGGCCCGGTCCATCAGCCGCTGAATGGCGAGCGGCGGTGCGGTGAAGACCTCGAGCGGCGGCACGGCGGCCTGGGCAGCGTGCTCCACGCGGGCCAGCGGGCTGAGCCCGAGTTGGGCGGCGCGCGTGCCGCTCATCAGCACCAGCGCCGCGGCGCCGTCGGTGATGCCGGGGGCATTGCCGGCGGTGACGCTGCCATCGCTGACGAAGGCGGGGCGTAGCCGGGCTAACGCCTGCAGCGAACTATCGCGCCGCGGGCACTCGTCCACTTCCACCGTCAGGCTCTGGCCCTTCGGGCCGGGCACCGTCACCGGCGCGATCTCGGCGGCAAAGTGGCCGCCATCGATGGCGGCGATGGCCCGCTGGTGCGACTGGAAGGCGTAGGCGTCCTGCTGCTCGCGAGTGACCTTCTGGGCGCGCGCGATCCACTCGGCCGAGTTGCCCATATGCTGGTGCTCGAATGCGCACCACAGCCCGTCGTGGACCATCGCGTCGATCAGTTCGCCGTTGCCGAGGCGGTAGCCGTGGCGCGCGCCGGGCAGCAGGTAGGGGCTGCCGCTCATATGCTCCATACCGCCGGCCACGATCACCTCGGCCTCGCCCGCGCGGATCAGCGTTGCGCCGAGCATCACCGCTTTCAGGCCACTGCCGCACACCTTGTTGACGGCGAAGGCGCCCACACTGCTGGGCAGCCCGCCTTTGATCGCGGCCTGGCGCGCCGGCGCCTGGCCAAGCCCGGCGCCGACCACGTTGCCCATGATGCACTCGTCAACACTGGCCGGGTCGATCCCAGCGCGGCTGACGGCGGCGCGCACGGCTGCCGCGCCCAGATCCGTTGCGCTGAGCCCCGCGAAGCCACCGTTGAATTTGCCGATCGGCGTGCGCGCCGCGCCAACGATCACCACCTCTTCCATTGCGTCCTCCTCGACGGCTCTGCTGCTCACTGCGCCCTATTATACTGCCCTCTGTATCGTGGCGGTTGGGGCAAGCCCCAAACCCCGGGTTTTCTCGTTGGGCGATTGCGCCGCCCCACACGCCACCGCAGGCGATGGCATGCTCACGTGGGGTTGAGGGGCTTTCACAGGCCAGGTGTGCGGAGTGTGCTATAGTAAGCGTTGGGCCGGAAGCGGCCCGATTGATTGTTCGTTGTTGCTCTGATTCGAACGGCCTACGAGGAGGTAGTCATGTTCGTCGGCGAACGTATGTCGCGTCCGGTCATCACCGTTACTCCCGAGACGCCGGTCAATGATGCGCTGCACCTGATGCGTACCGAGCATATTCGGCGCGCTCCCGTGGTCTCGCACGGCAAGCTGGTCGGCATCGTCTCGATGAAGGATCTGCTCAACGCCTCGCCCTCGCAGGCTACCACCCTGAGTGTCTGGGAGTTGAACTATCTGCTCAGTAAGCTCACGGTCGAACCGATTATGACCCGCGACGTCGCATCGGTGACCGAGGATACGCCGATCGAAGAAGCAGCGCGCATTATGGCCGACCAGCGGGTGGGTGGCCTGCCCGTCGTCCGGGGCGGCGAGGTGGTCGGGATCATCACTGAGACCGACCTGTTCAAGATCTTTCTCGAGTTGATGGGTGCTCGCGACAGTGGCGTGCGCTGTGAGGTGCGCGTGCGGGACGAGCCCGGTCAACTCGCCCAATTGACCCAGGCACTGGCTGCGGCTGGTGGCAACATTATCGCCCTCGGCACCTTCGCCGGCGAGAGCCCCGGCCATAGCACCGTGACCTTCAAGGTCTCCGGGCTGACTCCGGAGGAGGTGCGCGCCCGGATCACGCCGGTCGTGGAGCAGGTCGTGGACGTGCGTATGACGCATCCTTAGCCCACGCGGAAGCTCAGCGCCGGTTGGCCGCGCGCCAGACCTTCTCGGCGCGCAGCGGGATGTCGAGATGGCGTACCCCCAGGTGGGCAAGCGCATCGATCACCGCATTGGCCACCGCTGGTGTCGAGCCGATCGTCGCCGCTTCGCCGACACCCTTCACCCCCAGGGGGTTGAGCGGTGTCGGCGTTTCGGTCTGGCCCAGCGTGAAGGGCGGGAAGAGCTCGGCCCGCGGCAGGGCGTAGTCCATCAACGAGCCGCTCAGCAGTTGCCCGCTCTCGTCGTAGACGACCTCCTCTAGCAGCGCCTGGGCGATGCCCTGGGCCAGCCCGCCGTGGATCTGGCCGGTCACGATCAAGGGGCTGATCCGCGGGCCGCAGTCATCGACCGAGATGTAGTCCCGCAGGCGCACCACACCGGTTTCGACCTCGACCTCGACCACGGCGACGTGCGCGCCGAAGGGGTAGATCAGTTCCGTCGGCCGGAAATAGTCGGTGGCCTCCAGGCCGTGCTCGATCGTGGCGGGCAGTTTGCGGCTGTAGGCCCGCTGGGCGATCTGGGCCAGCGTCAGCCCCTCCCCGGTGGCGCCGCGCTCGCGGTAGCGCCCCGCGACCAGTTCGATGTCGGCGGGATCGGCCTCGAGCATGGTTGCGGCGATCTGGCACGCCTTCTCGCGTACCCGCGCCGCTGCTCGCATCAATGCCCCGCCTCCCACGGCAAGTGAGCGCGAACCCATAGTGCCGATGCCCATCGGGGTGGTGGCCGTGTCGCCGTGCCGTACCACGATCTGGTCGAAGTCGGCGCCGATCTGGTCGGCGACGATCTGCGCGAAGGTTGTGGCCGTGCCCTGGCCGTGGGGTGAGATGCCAGTGGTTACCGTCACCGCGCCACTGGGCTCAACCTTCACCTGGGCGCTCTCGTAGGGGCCGAAGCCGCACATCTCCACGTAGCAGGCGATACCGATGCCCAGCAGCGTGTCGGCCGCCCCACCGGTGGCGCTCCTGCGCCGGGCCTGCTCGCGGCGCAACTCCGCGTAGCCCGCCAGGTCCAGCGCTGTGCTCAGTGCCCGGTCGTACTCGCCGCTGTCGTAGGTCAGGCCGGTGGGCGTCTTGTAGGGGAAGGCATCGGGGGGAATGAAGTTGCGCCGGCGCACCTCCGCCGGGTCGAGCCCCAGTTCGGCAGCCACCAGGTCCATCAGGCGCTCGATGTAGTAGGCTGCTTCGGGGCGGCCGGCGCCACGGTAGGCCGCCACGGGGGTCGTATTGGTGTAGACGCTGGTGGCCTCCAGGTCGACGTTCGGAATCCGGTAGACACCAACCGCCATAGCCGTCGTCAGATCGGGCAGGCCCGGGGCGAGCGGGTAGGCGCCGAGATCAGCGACGATACGCATCTGCAGCGCGCTGACCGTGCCATCGGCCATCACGGCGGCCGCCAGGTCGCAGACCTGGGCGCGACCGTGGGTGGTGGCCAGCACGTGTTCCAGCCGATCCTCAACCCAGCGCAGCGGGGCGTTGAAGCGCAGCGCCAGGGCAGCGCAGAGCGCCTCCTCGGGGTAGCTGCCGATCTTCACCCCGAAGCCGCCGCCGACATCGGGGGCGATGACGCGCAGCTGGCTCTCCGCAAGGCGGATCACCTGCGCCACCTCGCCGCGCACCTGGTGCGGCGTCTGGGTGCTGGTGTAGAGGATCAGCCCGCCCGTCGCCGGGTCGGGCGTGGCCACCACCGCGCGGCCCTCCATGGGGAAGCCGAAGAGCCGCTGGTTGAGCATGCGCTGCCGGATGACGGTATGGGCATTGGCGAAGGCGGCCGTAACGTCGCCCCGTTGGCGCCGGCGGCGATGGTCGATATTGTCCGCCATGCCCTCGAAGATCACCGGCGCGTCGGGCGCGATCGCCCGCAGCGGGTCGCTCACCGCGGGCAGGGGCAGGTAGTCGACCTCGACGGCCTGGGCCGCATCGATGGCGGCCGCCTCGCTGCTGGCCAGCACTGCAGCCACCGCCTCGCCGACGTGGCGGACCCGCTCAACCGCCAGGACATGGCGGACCCGCCCGCTGTAGCTGCCAACCTCGCCGCCGCCCTCGCCCGCGTTGGCCAGCGGCAGCGGCTCGCAGAGCGCGAGCATGTCTCGCCCACTGAGCACCGCAACCACGCCAGGCATCGCCCGGGCGGCGCTGGCATCGATCGCCTGGATCACGGCATGGGCGTGGGGGCTGCGCACAAGCGCCAGGTAGAGCATACCAGGCAGCTTGAGGTCGGCCACATAGAGCCCCGCACCGCTGATCAGTCGCGGATCCTCCTTGCGCCGAACCTCGGCACCCATCAGGGCTGCGTAGCTCATCGCGAAACGGCCCCCTTTCTTTGTGGCGCACAACGTTGCCGGAGGCTATCGTACCCCGAAGGCGGCAATTGAGCAACTTGTTTGCTCGCCGGGCCAGGGCGATTGCAGCGTCTTTGGGGCAGCGCAGTCGCCCTACAACCCACCGCTAGAGGCGGACGTTGCATCAGTCCTCCTCGTACTACAACGAGGGTTTGCCTTGTGCCACATCAGTACGCCGTACACCTGTCACCCTGAGCGGAGGCGTAGCCGGAGCGAAGGGCTCGGAATGACAACCC
>DAOUBZ010000420.1:0-2216 GCA_034432515.1 Chloroflexaceae bacterium
GGGGCCTACGAGGTCCCGGCGCTGCTCGGCGTGCGTTACCCGCGTACCCTGGCGGTGCTGGCGCTGGAGTTCTTCGTCAACCCCGACCTGAACCGGCGGGCCGAGGGCATGGCGATCAGCCTGCTCATCAGCCTGGTCACGGTGGCTATTGTTGGAATGGCCTATGCACGACGTCGAGCGTAGACGATGAGCAACAAGCTTCACACCCTAGCAGCGCCAGCGACGCAGGCCCGCCGCGCGACGTTCTACGTTCTACGCGCGACGTTCTACGTTCTCCTGGTCGGCCCGGTGCTCACCCTCGTGCTCTACGCCTTCTCGACGCGCTGGTTCTTCCCGCAGCTCCTCCCCGCCGAGTGGACGGCGGAGCCACTCCTGCGCCAGCTCGGCAGCCCGCAAACCCAGGAAGCGCTGGGCGCGAGCCTGCTCACCGCGGGCGTGACGACCGCCCTCGCGCTGCTGCTGGGCCTGCCGGCGGCTCGCTCCCTGGGGCTGCGGCGCTTCCGCGGGCGCACCCTGGTGCTGCTCGTGCTCTTCCTGCCCAACGTCGTGCCGCCGCTGGCGATCGGCATGGGGCTGAACGTGCTCTTCCTGCAGCTCGGCCTGGCCGGCGGCAGTGCGGGGGTGGTGCTGGTGCATCTCGTGCCGGTGCTCCCATACGCCATCTTCGCGCTGCTCGGCGTCTTCGCGCGCTACGACGAAGGCTATGAGCTCCAGGCCCGCACCCTCGGCGCGAGCCCTGTCCGGGTGTGGCTTAAGGTCACCCTGCCGCTGTTGGGGCCAGGCATCGCGGTGGCAGCCCTGTTCGCTTTCCTGGTAAGCTGGAGCCAGTATGTGCTCACGCTGCTGATCGGCGGCGGGCGCGTGATCACCCTGCCGGTGCTGCTCTTCGCTGCGGTCTCCGGCGGCAACCCGACTTCGATCGCCGGCCTGGCCCTGCTCTTCGCCGCCCCGCCCCTGCTCGCCATCGCCCTGGCCGCCCGCACCCTGAGCGCCGGCGCGGTCGAGATCGGCCAGCAGTACTGAGAGACACCGTGACCCGGATCGCGCTTTCCCACCTGACGAAGTCCTACCCGCGCCAGGCCACGCCGGCGCTGGCCGATGTGTCGCTAGCAGTTGAGCCTGGTACCCTCCTGGCGCTGCTCGGCGCATCTGGGAGCGGCAAGTCGACCCTCCTCAAGCTGATCGCCGGGGTCGAGGCCCCCGACCGCGGCGACATCGCCCTTGATGGGCGGAGCGTGCTGCCCGTGCCGGCCCACCGCCGCGGCGCCGTGCTGATGTTCCAGAAGGCCTACCTCTTCCCCTTCCTCAGCGTGGCCGAGAATATCGCCTTCGGCCTGAAGGTGCAGGGTGCCGACCGCGCAACGATGCGGGCCGAGGTGGGGTGCATGCTCGACCTGGTGGAGCTGCCGGGCATCGAGGATAAGCGCCCGGCCCAGCTCTCCGGTGGCGAGCAGCAGCGCGTGGCCCTGGCGCGCGCCCTGGTGATCCGGCCGCGCGTGCTGCTGCTCGACGAGCCGTTCAGCAGCCTCGACCCGGCGGTGCGCCTCACGCTCCAGGAGGCGGTGCGGCGCATCCAGCACGAACTGGGCATCACCACCCTGCTGGTGACCCACGACCGGGGCGAGGCCCTGGCGATGGCCGACCGGGTGGCCCTGCTCGACCGAGGCGAGCTGCTGGCCGTTGACACGCCGCGGCGCCTCTTCGAGCGCCCGCCGACCACTCGCGCGGCCCGCCTGATGGGCGTGACAACCTTTCTTCGCGGCGAGGTGGTCGGGGGCCGGCTGAGCACCGGCCTCGGCGCCCTGGAGGTCTGCAACGCGGGCGCTCAGTCTGGCTGTGCAACCTACGCAATCCGTCCCGAGCACATGCGCGTCGGCTGCGCGCCGGGGCCAAACGTGCTGCCGGCGCGCGTCCTCGCCTACACGTTCCGCGGCGAGCAGAGCGAGTACCAGCTCCAGGTGGGCGACGAGATGATCCAGGTGCGGGCGTTCCAGCCGGTCACTACGCCGGTCGATGGAGCGGTCTACGTCGAGTTCCCGCCCGAGCATCTCTTCCCCGTCTGTGATGACGAGGTCGCCCCCGAAAGGCATGTGTGAACACTCCCAGCCACCTGATCATCAACGCCGCCCTGCGGAAGCGCGCAACAGCTGGCGGCAAGCTGGCTATTCCGCGCAGCGCCTTCCTGCTCGGCGCGGTGTTGCCCGACATACCACTCT
>DAOUBZ010000421.1:0-3808 GCA_034432515.1 Chloroflexaceae bacterium
CGCCTGGCTGCGCCAGTCGGCGCCAGGCGGCAGTGTGGTGCTGGAAGCGGTAGCGGTCGAGGACCGGGCAGCGCGGCGCTGCGGCGGCTCCTACAACGCCGAGGGCTTCGGCGGCGTCTCGGCGGCCACCGGTGTGCCCACGCTGCTCGGCTGGGTGGGCCACCAGCGCCAGTGGCGCGGCGGCGACCCGGAGGCCAGCGCCGAGTTGGAGCCGCGCTGCGCTGCGGTCGATACGATCTACCTGACCGGCGACGTGGGCGAGGCCGAACGGCTGCTCCGCGAGTACGGCGTCGACTTTGTCTACGTGGGCGAGTTGGAGCGGCGGCTCTACCCGCCGGAGAGCCTGGCGAAGTTCGACCGCCTGGGCGAGGCCGGATTCCGGCAGGACGAGGTGACGATCTACCGGCTGCGCTGAGCGGCGGTCGCCCGCCGGGGTATGCTATAATTCTGGCTCAGGCTGCCGACAATGAGGTTGGCGTCTCGCGACAAAGGAGTAGCTCGATGATCACCAAGCGACCCGGCCGTGACGGCAAGGTCCGTGTGACCTTTGCGATGCCTGCCGCGATCTGGGCCGACTCGATCCACGTTGTAGGGGATTTTAATGACTGGGACGAGCGGGCCACGCCGCTCCGTCAGACCGAGAGCGGCTGGATGGTCACGCTCGAACTCGAGGCCGGCATGTCGTACCAGTACCGCTACCTCTTCGACGGCAGCGACTGGCAGAACGACTGGCATGCCGACGGCTATGTGCGCAACCGCTATGGCGGCGATAATTCCCTGGTCATCACGCCTGAGTTCCAACCGCCCGAGCCCGAGTACGGCGATGAGCGGATCATCCCGTTCAGCCGCGGCCGGCGCCGGCTGGTGCCGACCGGGTGAGGAAACAGCCCTATGAGCCACCGGAGCGTTCCCGTCCTGGACTTCGGCTCGCAGACGGCCCAGTTGATCGTGCGCCGCGTGCGCGAGCTCGGGGTCTACAGCGAGTTGTTGCCCCATGACGCGCCTGAGGAGCAGGTGCGCGCGCTCGACCCGGTGGGCGTGATCCTCTCCGGTGGTCCGGCCAGCGTCTACGAGCCGGGCGCGCCGGGCATGCCCGCCTGGCTGCCCGGCTCCGGTCTGCCCGCGCTTGGCATCTGCTACGGCATGCAACTGATGAGCCTGGCGCTGGGGGGTGTGGTGCTCCGCCCCGAGCAGCGCGAGTTCGGCCCGGCGACAGTGGAGGTGCGCGAGCCACACGCGCTCTTCGCCGAGACGCCCGCCACCCAGGCAGTGTGGATGAGCCACGGCGACCGCATCGAGGCGCTGCCGCCCGGCTTCCACGCGATCGCCGCCAACCCGGCCACGCCCTTCGCGGCCATGGCCGACGATGGGCGGCGCTGGTATGGGGTGCAGTTCCACCCTGAGGTGGTGCATACCGCCCACGGGCGCGCCATCCTGAGCAACTTCCTGTTCCGTATCTGCGGCGCCACCGCCGACTGGCGCCCGGCCGAGTTCGTCGCCGAGGCGGTCGAGCGGGTGCGCGCGCAGGTTGGCCCCGAGCAGCGGGTGATCTGCGCCCTCTCGGGCGGCGTGGACTCGGCCGTTGCGGCCCTGATCGTCCATCGGGCTATCGGTGAGCGGCTGACCTGCGTGTTTGTGGACAACGGGCTGCTGCGGCTGGGCGAGGCCGAGCAGGTGATCGCCACCTTCCGCGAGCACTTCCACGTGCCGCTGGTGGCGGTGGATGCGCGTGAGGAGTTCCTCGCCGCGCTCGAGGGTGTGGCCGACCCGGAGCGCAAGCGCAAGATCATCGGCGAGAAGTTCATCCGTATCTTCGAGCGCGAGGCGCGCGCCCTCGGTGACGTGAAGGTGCTGGTCCAGGGCACGCTCTACCCCGACGTGATCGAGTCGAGTGCGCCCGACCGCCAGAAGGGTGTGACGATCAAGACCCACCACAATGTCGGCGGCCTGCCGGCTGACATGGAGATGGAACTGGTCGAGCCACTGCGCTACCTGTTCAAGGACGAAGTGCGGGCGGCGGGGCTGGAACTGGGCCTGCCCGAGGAGTGGGTCTGGCGCCACCCCTTCCCCGGCCCCGGGCTGGCGGTGCGCATCATTGGCCCGGTAAGCTTCACACGGCTGGAGACGCTGCGCCGCGCCGACGCGATCTTCCTGGAAGAACTGCGCGCCGCCGGCCAGTACCGCGCGACCCAGCAGGCCTTCGCGGTGCTGCTGCCGGTGCAGAGCGTGGGCGTGATGGGTGACGGGCGCACCTACGCCGACACGATCGCGCTGCGGGCGATCACCACCGAGGACTACATGACCGCCGACTGGGCGCGCCTGCCCTACGATCTGCTGGCGAAGGTGAGCAGCCGCATCGTCAATGAGGTGCCCGGCGTAAACCGTGTGGTCTACGACATCTCCTCCAAGCCACCCGCGACGATCGAGTGGGAGTAGTGTCCAGCGCCTCCGCCCCCGGCAAGCTGATCCTCTGCGGCGAGCACGCCGTGGTCTACGGGCGCCCGGCGATCGCGGTGCCGCTCAGCGATGTGCGAGCCTATGCCGAGGTGGCACCCGGCGCGCGCGGCGCGGGGCTGCGCTTCCACGCGCCCGACCTGGGCGAGGACTGGTCGGCGGCCGGGCAGCCCGAGCACCCACTGAGCGAACTGGCCCGTGCGGTGCTGGCGCGGCTCGGCGCCCCTGACGACGACCTATCGATCACGCTGCGTTCCGACATCCCGATTGCCAGCGGCATGGGCAGCGGTGCGGCGATCGGCACCGCCCTGGTGCGCGCGCTGGCTGGCTGGCTGGGCGTCGCGCTGCCGCCTGACGAGGTGGCGGCCCTGGTCTATGCGAGCGAACAGCGCTTCCACGGCACGCCAAGCGGCATCGACAATACCGTGGTGGCCCACGAGCAGGCGATCTGGTTCGTGCGGCGCGAGCCGGCCCCGCTGATCGAGCCGCTGACGATCGGCGCGCCACTGATGCTGCTGGTCGGCGATACCGGGGTGCGCAGCGCCACGCGGCTGCCGGTGGGCGCCGTGCGAGAGCGGTGGCTGGCCGACCGGTCGCGCTACGAGGCGCTCTTCGACCAGGTGGGCGAACTGGTGACACGGGCGCGAACCGCCCTGGCCGCGGGTGATGCCCCGCTGCTGGGGCGCCTCCTCGACGCGAACCAGGCCCTGCTGGAGCAGATCGGCGTCTCGTCACCCGAACTGGAGCGGCTGGTCGCCGCGGCGCGGGCGGCCGGCGCGCTGGGGGCCAAGCTCTCCGGCGCGGGCTGGGGCGGGGTAATGCTGGCCCTGGTGACGCCGGAAACGCGCGACAACGTGGCCGAGGCCCTACGACGCCGCCGCCTGCTCTACCTGCACCTGCAACCCGCCGGTCACGCCGGCGAGCACGTTGTAGAGCAGGCACCCCAGCACAATTCCCACCATCACCAGCAGTGCGCCGCCGATCGTGATCAGCGCCAGCAATAGCCAGAAGAGCGCCCCACCCAGATCGGCAAGCCCGGCCAGCCACTCGGCGAACGGGCGTAACCCTGCCAGGTCGATCAGATCGAGGGTGGCCACCGTCTGCCCGAGAAACGACAATTCATACGGCTGCACCGAGGCAAACAGGCTGGCCAGCGCTTCGAGCGCAACGGTGGCCAGCAAGGCCACCGGCAACGCCAGGATCAGCGCCACGAGCCACCCCAGCACCAGGCCGACGCGCAGCGCCGAGCGCAGACTGATCCGCCGGATCGTGTAGTCCATAGTTCCTCCTTCGATCGGCACGTGGGCACAGGGTATCACGCAGGGCTGGTGCAACGTCTTCGGGATAAGCCCCA
>DAOUBZ010000422.1:0-10022 GCA_034432515.1 Chloroflexaceae bacterium
CCCTGCCGCAGCCGCCGGTCCTGCGGCGCGCGCTGCCCGTCGCCCCGGCTGCGTAGCGCCCCGGCGCGTCAGTGCGCGCAGCAGCCGCATCACGCGCCCGTTCTCCAGTCCGCGGATCAGCGCCTCCAGGTCGGCAATATGGGCGTTCTTGGCGGCAAGCTCGCCCTCGAGGCGCGTGGCATAGGCGCGCAGTTCGGCGGTTTGCTCGTGGAGCTCACGCGCGGCCCGCTCCTCACGCTCGCGCAGCCGGCGGTCGGTAGCCCGGGCGTGCAGTTGCGCCGTGGCGGCGCGCGCCTCGGCGGCGCTGACTTGGTAGCGCTGCTCCAGGGCCAACTGGCGCAGGTCGCCGTTCTCGCGGGCCAACTCCCAGAGACGGCGCTCATAATCGCGCACCAGCCGCTGCGGCGGGTCGGCGCGGCGACGGAAGCGGACCGCCCAGGGGGTGATGAACGAGGCGTCGAAGTCGAGGTCGTGGAAGAAGCCGTGCCGGGCAAAACGCTCGGCCCAGTACTCGGGCGGGTTGACGTTGAAGTGGGTTGCCTCCTTGTAGTCGAGGGGCGAGGAGGAGAAGAGCACGTCGTCACTGTGGGCGCAAAAATTGGCCAGCGCCGCCTCGGCCGCGGCGCGCGGCATATGCTCCAGCACCTCGATGCAGATGATCAGGTCGTAACGGCGACCGAACGGCGCGGCGATCGAGCCGACACGCACATGCTCGCGCACCGCGGCGTGGGCGCTGCTGATCGCAAACTCGGAGATGTCGATCCCCTCGGCGTCGACGCCACGGGCGCGCAGTTGCTCAACCAGCAGGCCCAGCGCGCAGCCGGCATCGAGCGCCGTGGCGGGGCCGATCTCGGCGACGATCCGCTCGGCGATGCCGGCGAAGAAGCCCATCCAGTGCGCGTCGCGCTGGTAGGGCCGGCCCAGTCCGGTGGCGTAGTAACGCTCGTCAAACAGCTTGTTGGCGTCTGGCAGGCTCACTGGTCGTCCCCATCACCCGCGCCACTGCCACTCCCCCGGGATGGCCACCAGGCCATAACGCTCGCGGCCGGAACCGTGCAGCACCAGGGGGTAGAGGCGATCGTGCATATCGTAAACGTGGCTCTGGGTCTTGTCCACCACCGCGGCGCTGACCTGGTAGCGCCCGGTGTTGAGCGGCAGCGCGGGGATGCGGTAGTCGATGTAGCCGCTGCCCTCGACCAGCGGGATGGGCACCTCGTCGAAGCCGGTATTGGGGCCAGTGAGCCAGGTGCCACTCTCGTGGTGGATGCCCACGCCGAACACCGGCTCGCTGATCGGCCCGTGGGCGTGGTAGTGCAGGCGGATGGTCAGCGCCTCGCCAGTGTGGAAGACGCTGCGCTCCTCGCCCGAGGCGGCCAGCAGTTGCACCCGCGTGATCTCCACCTCGCGGGTGCCGCGCCGGAAGGGGTTACTCGCCGCATCGGGCAGCGTGGCCGCCGGCTGCTCGGCGGCCAGGCGCTCCTGCTCCTGGCGGTTCACGTCGGCCAGGTAGGCGTCGATCACCCCGCCGGCGGGGCCGCTGGCCCGCACACAGCCGTGGTCGAGCCAGACCGCCACGTCGCAGAGTGAGCGCACCACATCCAGCGCGTGGGAGACGAAGATGATCGTCTTGCCGGCGCGGCGAAAGCTGTAGATGCGCTCCATACACTTGCGCTGGAAGGCTTCATCGCCCACGGCCAGCACCTCGTCGGTGATCAGGATATCGGGGTCGACAGCAGTGGCTACGGCGAAGGCCAGGCGCGTATACATGCCCGACGAGTAGTGCTTAATCTCGCTATCGAGAAAATCGCCAATATCGGCGAAGGCGGCGATCGCGGGCAGACGGCGCTCCATCTCAGCCTGGCGCACACCCATCAGCGAGCCATAGAGGAAGACATTCTCGCGCCCGCTCAACTCGGGGTGGAAGCCGCTGCCCAGTTCAAGCAGCGCAGCGATGCGCCCGCGGGTCTGCACGCTGCCGCTCGTCGGCTCGAGGATGCGCGTAATCAGCTTGAGCGCAGTACTCTTGCCGGCGCCATTGTGGCCTACCAGGCCGAGGCTCTGGCCCTGCGCCACGCGGAAACTCACCTCGCGCAGCGCCCAGAACTCGTCGCCCGGTGGACGCTGGCGCAGCAGGCCAATCACCCGCTCCTGAACCGTCTTGCGCTCGTCCTTATGCAGGATAAAACGCTTGGAGACGTTGTTGAACTCAATGACCGTCGTCACGCCAGACCCTCTTGCAGCCTCGCCGCACACCGCGGCCATCACATACCGGCTATCGGCTATCAGAGCTCCTCCCCAAAGCGGCGGCTCACCCGCTGGAAGACCCAGTAGCCGGCGGTGAGGTAGAGCAGCGCCGTGACAGCGACGCGCAGCACGCTGGTGAGCGCCGGCAGGCCGGGGGTGGGGATCTGGCCCACCGGCACCGGGCTGCCATAGAGCACCTCGCGGTAGAACTCGATCAGCGAGGCCATGGGGTTGAGCCAGCGCACCAGCCGCACCGCCAGGCCCTCGCCGAAGGCGCCCAGCGGGTAGATCACCGGCGTCAGGAAGAACCAGATGTTCACCACGATGCCCACCAGGTGCACCACATCGCGGAAGAAGACCGCCAGCGCGCCCAGCAGCAGCGCCAGCCCCGCCAGCAGCACCGTCTGGATGAGCACCAGCACCGGCATGTAAGCGAAGCTCCAGGCGAAGTTGAGCCGCCCGATGCCGGCCAGTTGCACGACGGCCATCACCAGCAGCATCATCGGCAGCGAAAGCAGATAGTTGAGCAGGGCCGAGAGCACACTGGCCAGCGGCAACACCTCGCGCGGGAAGTAGACCTTCTTCACCAGTGCGGCGCTGTCGATCACGCTGCGTGTGCCGCCGATCACCGCTTCGGCAGTGTAGTTCCAGGGCAGCAGCGCCACGATGATGAAGACCGGGTATAGCGCGATGCCGCCCGGCATGAGCAGGCTGAAGACCACCACGTAGACCAGCATCATGCCAAGCGGGGCCAGCTGGGTCCAGAGGTAGCCGAGGGCACTGCCCTTGTAGCGGGCGCGCAGGTCGCGCAGCACCAGGTTGCGGATGAGCTCGCGGTAGCCCCAGATCTCGATCGCCCGCGGCATCAGGCCGGCGCTCCGGTCCACGGCCACGCCCAGCGCGCCGAAGGCCGCCCCGACCAGGGCCGCCAGGGCGATCAGTTGGGGGATGTAGCGCGGCTCGGGGCTGGTGGGCAGGCCGGCGGCGACGCGGTGGGCCGACGAGGGGCGGTCGGGGTCGAAGCGCGCGTTGTAGGTTGCCAGCACGTAGCGCAGGCTGGCCTCGATCGCCCGCAGCCGGCCGATCTCGCGGTTGCGCTCCGTGAGCTCGGCGCGGGCCGCCGCGTTGGCGCCGGCGCAGGTCGCCAGGGCCTGCTCGCGGGCGCCGGTGTTGCTCACCCCGGTGGTGCCGCAGAGGGCGTCGAGGGTGGCGTTGCGCGTATTGATCGCAAAGCGCCACAGATCGTAACGCGCCTCCAGGGCACGGGCCAGGTCGCTCACCTCCTCCTGGGGCAGCCCGTTGATCTCGCGTGGCGTCGAGACGGGCTCCAGGTCGCGGGACATGGGGAAGGCGCCGGTGCGGATGATCTCGCGCAGCAGGATGTCGAAGGGCGTCGGCGCGGCGCGGCCCTCCGGTTCGAGTGCCAGCCAGAGCTCCCAGCCGAGCATATTGCGCAGAATCTCGCGCCCGCCCGCGGCCCGCACCTGCCGGGCGAGGCCCTCGGCCCCGGCGTCGGCCAGTGCCCTGGCCTCGGCAGGCGTGGGCGCAATCCCGCGCACCTGAACCACGCCCGGCTCCTGCGGGACAAACTCGACCCGGAAGTCGGGCCGCCCGAAGCGCACATCGCCACGCGCCAGGAACTCCTGGCGCAACGCCTCGCTGGCGTCGCCGATCGCGATGTCCAGCCCGCTCACCCCCGGGGCCACCGGCTCGTAGATCGCGCCGTAGCGCCGCAGATCGAAGCGCGTCTCGGCGCTGGCCACGTAGATCAGCGGCTGCGAAAGCACACGCGGTGCAGCCACGGCGATCGCGCCCACGACGCAGAGCAGCATCCACAGCCACTGGTAGAGCTTGAGGCCGAGCACCTGGGTGCTGAGCACGGAGACGTGCGCCAGCAACCGTGCCCGCAGGCCGGCGCGTTTCTCGACGGTGCTAGCCACGGGGCGCCTCGCCGGGGCCGGCCGTCCTCACGATGCCAGCCATACCTGCACCTCTACCGTCTCGCCGGGCGGGAGATCGAAGGTCGCCAGCCCGGCGGCGGGCCACCAGCCCCTGCCCCGCGGCAGGCGACGCTCGTTACGGGCCAGTTCCTCGCCATTCACCGCCACCCGTTGCGTTGCCGCCGGCATGTGCAGCGTCAGGTCCGTGAGCGCCGTGGCGCTCGGGTTGCTCACCCGCACGGTCAGCAACTGCCCGGCGCCGGCCTGCTCCGTCACGACGGGCTCGACCTGCAGCGTGGCCAGCGCCGTCTGCCAGGCGGCGATCTCGCTCAGTGGCGCCACCCAGATCCGCGAGTCCTCGGCCACGCGCCGCACTACCCGCTCCCAGGCGGCGATCTGCTGCGCGGTGGTCACCTCCTCGGTGTGGGCCCAGAGGTCGATCATGCCGCCGGCGGCGACCGCCAGGTCGACCTGGCGCAGGGCCAGGCTGACCCGCTCGGGCGTGAGGTAGAAATCGGGGCAGGCCAGGATGCGATCCTCGCGGCCCGGCAGCCAGCGACAGCGCGGCTCGGCCACCAGGCCCTCGCCATTGGCCGGAAAGAGGTTGTACTGCGTCTGGTTGCTCAGGCGAGTGACGCTCCTGATGCCGTGCTGCTCCAGGATCTCCCAGCTGGCGTCGCTCATGCCGGCGCTGCCGCTCCAGGGGAAGGCGAGCGAACTGGCCGGGGCCACGCCCCGCTCCGCGGCCAGGTTGTTCCAGGTCTGCAGATCAGCGCGCCAGGTAGCTGCGTCCACCAGGCCACCATAGAGGTGGCTGAAGGTATGGCTCTGGATCTCGTGGCCCCCGTCGAGCAGCGGCTGGACCAGGTCGCCGAAGTACCAGGCCGGGTGGCTGCGGTAGCTGCCGAAGGGGTCATCGGCGAACCAGGGTGTGCTGAGCCAGCGCTCGGTGGTCCAGCCGTTGGCCGGGCTGGCCCAGCTAAAGACCGGGTTGCCCAGGAAGCTGCGCCGCTCGGCATTGCCGAGCAGGAAATTGTAGCCGGTCGCGTAGTAGGTAGCGCGCACGCCATAGGGCCGGAAGAGCTCCAGAGTAGTGGTGATGCCCTTGCGCATACGCAGCCCACGCAGTTCGGGGTCTTGATCAAAGTTCGGGTCGCCCACCGAGCGCGAGTGGATGAGCCCGCCCATGGTGGTTTCCCAGTCGAAGGTGAAGGCCACTGCGGCGCGGCGCCCGCCCGGCCAGCGGGCTGGTTGGGGCAGCGGCGCGCTGGCGGCGGGCGCAGCGGCAGCGAGTGAGGCGAGCTCAGCGCCGCCGCGCCGCACGCTCATCATGTCCAGGTAGATCCGGTCGTCCGAGGCGGGCTCGACGCGCACCAGCAGCGTGCTGGCCCCGGCAGGGGCGACGAAGCTCCCACGGAGCGGCGACCAGTCGCGGGGTGGCGCCTCGGGCGTCCAGAGGACCACCGGTTGCCAGCGCGTCGCATCATCGCGCAGGGTGTTGCCAGCGGCATCGCGCCAGCTGAAGACCAGGCGCGCGCGGCTCGCGGAGCGCAGGAGCGAGTCGGTCAGCGCGTAGCCATTGAAGCAGTAGCGCGTGGCGGGGCGCACCGCCACCGGCGGCGTCTGCACATAGTTCGCGATGCCCAGCAGTTGCAGGGCGCGCCCATCGCCATCAAGATCGAAGCCCTGGCCGTCCACGGCGGGGCCGCGCAACTCCACACCGCCCGCGCGGCGCTGCCAGCCGGCAGGCAAACCGGGCGTGGCGCCAGGCGCGGCGAGATCGGCGTTGGGCAGCAGCTCAGCGGCGAGCAGGGGCACAGGGGCGCAGCGGGCGATCCGTTGCTGCCCATAGAGCCACGCGCCCAGCGCGCCCACCAGCAGGCAAACGATCGTCGCGCCGAGCAGCACGCGTCGTGGGACCATCACATCGGACGCCGCCCTCGTGACGACGAAGGACGGCGGGTTGCCGCTCGTTCAAACGCCCAATTGTAGCATAGAATTGCCGTTCGCGCCGTGGGGCGCGGCGGGGCGTCTCCACGCCGCCGGGTGGGTTGGTCGGTGACGGTCGTGCACCCCCGGTTGTCTGCGCTTCTATGTGCTACACCCCGCGAGCACCGAGCCGCCATCGACGGAAGTGCAGCCCCGCCCGGCGACGTGGATGGCCGCTCAACGGCTGGCGATCCTCACCGAGTACGAGACCTTCTCAAAGGGAGACTCGCGCCGGGGCGAATTGCTCTGCCCACGGCACGGGCTGTCCTAGGGTAACGCAGGCAGCGGATAGACCAGTTCGCCGAGATCGGTGGTCTGGCCGCCGGTCACCTCGATCACAAAGTCCGAGCCGTCCTCGGGGTCGTTCAGCAGCAGTGTGCCCTGGATCGTGTTGATCATCAACCCATAGCGCTCCGGCGGCACATCGACGAAGGCGAACTGCCCCAGGCCATTGGTGATCGCCTTCGGCGAGGTGGCGGGGTCCGTCTGGGCCATGGCATCCAGCCCATTGGCAGCCTTGATGATCGTGCCCAGGTAGAGCGTCGCGCCGCGGAGCGGCTCGCGCTGGCCAGCATCATCAACCCGGTAGAGGGTGCCAGTGACCACGCCGACCTGATCGGAAGTGGGCCGGGGCACAACCAGCGGGCTGGTGTCGATAGTCGGTGTCGCCGGCTCGCCGCCGGGGCCGGGATAGGCGCTGCTGGCCGCGACGGTGGGGCCGGGGTAGGCGCCTCCGGTGGCGGAGCCAGGCGAGGTGTCTGTCGTGCCGCCGGTTGTGGCGGGCGTTGCACTGGGCTCGGGCTGGGCGGCGGGCCGGCCGCAGGCGCCGAGCAGCGCCGCGGCGATGATGCCGATAAAGAGCATCTGAAAGAGACGCATTGGCTACTCCTGGCAAACGTCGAGAGGGGAGGGCGCAGTCGCCACTCCCCCCCTCGAGCTTCGAAACTGCTCTGCGGTCGCGGTTTTAGTTATTCACCCCCTCGTAGACGAAGAAGGTGTCCGATCGGCCCGTCGTGCGGAGTTGGTTCGCGATGCCCACGATGCGGGCGCCGGCAGCGGTGGCGCGGCAGGTCCCGGAACCATTGTAGCCGTTCGCGATGGCGCCATTCTGAACCACGGCGAAGGTCTCACCGGGGGCGACATTCGCCCGCGACTGGGTCACGCCACCGGCGTTGGTGTACGAGCACTCGATCGTGGTCGCCACCGTACCGGCGTTGTAGATGGAGAGACCGGTGAAGAAGCCAGCCACCCGATCCTGGACCAGCGGGAAGACCACCGTATCAGTGGCGGCGCTGGTGTCGAAGCCGGAGTACGAACCGGCCTTGTTCGTGCCCTGGTTCAGCTGGTTGACGATCGCCACCAGGTTCTGGCTCGCGCTGTTGCCGGTGACGCGGCCCGAGCCGACGAACAGCACACCATTGGCGCAGTCCTCACCAGCCTGGCTGGTGCGGAAGGCATCCACGGCGAAGTTGCGCGACGCCCCAGCCGGGATGGTCTGCGTCTCGGTGCAGGCCGTGCCCTGGCCGGCGGCGGGAGTGTAGCTAACCGTCACATCAGTGGACGCCGTGCCGGTGTTCTGGATGCTGATACCAGTAATGAAGCCGGAGTTGTTCGCGTTCACCAGTGGGAAGACCGGGGAAGTGGAGCCGGAGGTCGAAAAGCCGTTATAGATCAGCATCGTGGTCGGGCCGACCTGGGTCACCACGGCGGCGATGTCGCTGGCGGTGCTAGTGACGGTGGCCGCGCCGACGAAGCCGGCAGGCAGGTTCGTGTTGGTGGCCTGGTCGAAGCGAACCGAGGCGCCGGGCGCCAGGTTGTTGAAGCTCTCCGTCGCGCCGTTGGCGTAGGTGACGGTAACGTTCGTGGCGGTCTGGCCGACGTTCTGGACATTGAAGAAGGTATTGAAGCCGGCGACGCCTCTGAACAGCAGCGGCAGGCTCACGGTGCTGCTGCCCTGGGTGACGCCAATGTAGGCCTCACCACCGAAGGTGAGCGAGAGGTCAGGCGAGACGATGTTGGCAATCGCCGCAATGCGCTGGTCGGACGAGATCACGGCCGAGCCGTCGAAACCGGCGGCCACCGCGCTCGGCAGCGTCGCGTAGACCTGCTGGCCATTCGCCGGAATGGTCGCGTCGACGCTAGCGCTGGCGGCCGTGCCGCGCAGCGGGTAGAAGGCGATCGAGATGTTCGCCCCGGTGCTGCTCAGGTTCTGAATCTGGATGCCCGAGGAGAACGGGATGGTCTGCGCCTGCGCCCCGCGGGGCACAAAGCTCAATGCCACCGCGGCAGCGGCCGCGATAGCGCCAGCGACGAACCGGAAACGCTTCATGCTGATCCTCCGTGTTGCAAAATGTCCTGTTGCGACGCCTGTAACTCGACCGTTACTTAGACGAGTATAGGCGCCGCGAGCTGCGGGCTCAATAACCCTTCCAGGCTATTTTGGCCTCACTTTGGTGGTATGCCGCGGGCCGGCGCCAATACTTCTTCGGATTCTGCCGCGTCCTGATGCGCCGCTTGCTCGATCTGCGCCGCGAACGGCCCGCGCCGTGCCAGCAGGTCGGGCAGGTAGAGCAGACCACCCAGCAGGCCGTAGCCCAGCTCGCAGGCGGTGAGGATCACGCGCATCACCAGGGCGATGAACAGCGCCTCGCCGGTGGGGACGAAGGGGGTAAGCAGGGCGGCCAGGGTCAACTCGGTAGCCCCGAGGCCAAAGGGGAGAAAGCTGAAGAAGAGTGTGGCCGCGACGCCCGCGACCGCCCAGACGCCGACGATCGCCGGGAGCCGGCTGAGCGGGAGCGGTGTGACCGCCCGCGTGACCGTGAAGAGCAACACGCCGCCGATGCACCAGGTCAGCGCAAAGACGCCGACCCACAGCAGCACCTGGCGATAGCGCACCGCCGGCGCCCCGGCGCTGCGCCCGAAGCGCCGCACCAGGCTACGCACCAGGGGCGGGTTGAGCAACAGCGCCGAGATCAACAGCGGGAGGAACAAGAGCAACGGGTTGAGCGTCTGGCCGCCCAGCACGAGCGGCCAGGTCAGCAGCGCGACCAGCGCGCCGCCGAGCACCATGGCCACGAACTCCAGCCCGCTCGCCAGCGCCGTGAGGCCGCGCGGCACCCCGAGGCGCTCGTAGAGCACCATGCGCCCGAGCATGTACCAGAAGGTGCCCGGCAACCGCCGGGTCACCGCGGTGACGGTGTAGATCCGGATGTGCTCGAAGAAGGACCAGCAGGCGCTCAGCGTCCCGATGATCAGGCTCCAGCCCAGGATGGCAACTGCCAGCACCAGGCCATAGAGCAGCGCCGCCGTAGCCAGGTCGCCCGGGCTGATGCGGGCGAGCAGGGCGCGCAGGTCGAGCTCAGGCGGGGCGGTGCGCACCACATAGACCAGGTAGGCCAGCAAGAGCAGCAGCAGTAGCAGCCCGCTCCAGGCGCGCCACGCGCCCGGCCCGCGGAAGCGGTCGCTGAAGCGCCGTAGCCGGTTCCTGATCCATCCTGCCGGGTGGGTAGACAAGGTTTAACCCTGCTTGCGTCTTTGGGGCAAGCCCCAAACCCTGTTTGTGTGGCGGTGTTGGCGGTGCAGCCGCCGAAACCGCCACACAAACACCTTACGGGGTGACGCAGCCGCTCCACAACCCTCCGCCGGAGGCGACGTTGCATCAGCCCTGGGTCAGAAGCTCTCCAATATCCGAACAGTGGAGGTTAGTAGTCGAAGCAAAAGCAGGTTCTAGGGCGTCCTAATGCAGTAGAAACCCCTCCCTGGTGGTAGACTGAGGTTGCTAAGGCCAACAGTCAGACCAGGAGGGGTGCCGAGATGGTAGCACTGGCGAGCGCAGCTGTCCACCCGGAG
>DAOUBZ010000423.1:0-2624 GCA_034432515.1 Chloroflexaceae bacterium
CCGCACAACCACAAGGATACCTCGACCTCATGCCAGGACGCTTTGTTCTTGCGTTGCTCATCATGCTGCTGCTCACCGGCTGCGGGGTCACCTCCGGCGCCGCGCCGGCTCCTACGCTTACGCCGCCGCCCCCGACGCGCCCGCCGGCGACGATGGCCCCTGCGCCATCGCCGCCCGCCGCCGCGCCCTCAGCGGTGGACCTCACCAGGCTTAGCTTCCGCCTGGAGCCCGTCGTGCAGGGGTTGAACCAGCCAACTCACGTGACCAGCGCGGGCGATGGCAGTGGCCGGCTCTTCGTCGTCGAACAGGCCGGGCGGGTGCGCATTGTGCGCAATGGACAGTTGCTGCCCGAGCCGTTCCTCGCTATTGAGCCTCTGGTTGGCTCGCGTGGCAATGAGCAGGGCCTGCTGAGCATCGCCTTCCATCCCGCTTTCGCCACGAACGGGACGTTCTTCGTCAACTACACCAACCGCGATGGCGCCACCGTCGTGGCCCGCTATCGTGTCGCGGCTGCCAACCCCGATCAGGCTGACCCGGCCAGCGCCACGACGCTGCTGACCATCGATCAGCCCGCCGCCAACCACAACGGCGGCCTGCTCAAGTTTGGCCCCGACGGCTATCTCTACATCGGTACCGGCGACGGTGGTGCCGCCGGCGACCCCTGGGGCAACGGCCAGCGCCTCGACACGCTGCTCGGCAAGTTGCTGCGCATCGATGTCGATGGCGATGCGCCCTACGCCATTCCCGCCGACAATCCTATGCTGAACCGCGCCGGCGCGCGGCCCGAGATCTGGGCCTATGGCCTGCGCAATCCCTGGCGCTTCTCCTTCGACCGGGCCACCGGTGATCTGTTCATTGCCGATGTGGGCCAGAACGAGCTTGAGGAGGTCCACTTCCAGCCCGCGGGCAGCCCCGGCGGCGAGAACTACGGCTGGAACATCATGGAGGGCGATGCCTGCTTTCGCGCCCAACGCTGTGACCAGACGGGCCTTGAGTTGCCCGTGGCGGTCTATGCCCACGGCTCGCGCGCGGGCGTCTGCTCGATCACGGGCGGCTATGTCTACCGTGGGGCGGCCTTCCCCCAACTCGTGGGCACCTACCTCTACACCGACTACTGTAGCGGCAACCTCTGGGGGCTGCGCAGCGACGGCACGGGGTGGGTCAGTAGCCTGGTCGGCACCTTCGCGATCAATGCCAGTTCGTTTGGCGAAGACGAGGCCGGCGAGCTCTACCTGACCGACCGCGACGGCGGTGGGCTCTACCGGCTAGTGGTGGAGTAGTCGAGCCGCCCGAGGGCCTGTTCCACAACGGTCGCGGCGCGCAGCAGGGTGGCCTCGGCCCAGGGCTGCGCGACGAGCTGGAGCGCGAGCGGCAGGCCGTCGGCGTCGCGCCCGGCGGGCAGGGTGAGCGCGGGCCAGCCCAGGCAGTTGAAAGGGATGGCAAGGCCGTTGTTCGCCGGCACGCCGCGGGCCGGTACCGGCCCAGGGTGGATGGGCATCACCAGCAGGTCCAGCCCGGCCAGCCGCTGCGTCACGGCCCGGCGCAGTACGGCGCGGGCCTGTTGCGCCTGGATGAAGGCCCCTGCTTCGTAGGCGAAGTTGGCGAGCAGGCGCTGGCGCGGGAACTCGCCGTAGTCGTCGAGGCGGGTCCGCAGCCAGGGCAGGTGGAAGGCGGCCGCTTCCATGCCCAGAAGTGCCGTGCCGAGTACACGCAACCCGTCGAGCTCGGGCACGTCGAGCTCGACCAGGTCAGCGCCCGCGGCGGCCAGCGCTTCGGCGCCCTGGCGGGCCGCCGCCAACTGCGCTGCGCCCGCGGGCGGCTGGCCCGAGCCGTCATCACGCAGCAGGCCCACACGCAGGCCGGTTACGCCCGCTTCCAGACCAACCGGAGCAAACGGTGCAGCCTGGCGCAGCGTGCGCCCGTCGCGCGGGTCGGGGCCGGCCAGCACCGCCAGTAATGCGGCGGCGTCGGCGACGCTGCGCGCGAGTGGGCCGAGGTGGTCGAGCGACCAGGAGAGGGGGATGGCGCCGGCCAGGCTGGTGCGCCCCCAGGTGGGCTTGAGGCCAACCAGGCCGCAGAAGGCGGCGGGGATGCGGATCGAGCAGCCGGTGTCGGTGCCGAGCGCGGCGAGCGCCATACCGGTGGCCACGGCCGCCGCCGAGCCACTGCTGGAGCCGCCGGTGTCGCGGGTGGGATCAAAGGGGTTGGCGGTGGGGCCGTAGTGGGCGTTGTTCGAGCCGGGCGAGTAGGCAAACTCGGACAAGCGGGTCTTGCCGACGATCACGGCCCCGGCGGCGCGCAGCCGGGCCACCGCGGTGGCGTCAGTGGATGCAACCAGCCCGGCGCAGATCTTCGAGCCGGCGGTGGTGGGCAGCCCGGCCATGTCCAGCAGATCCTTCACCGCCAGCGGAATGCCGTGGAGCGGGCCGCGGTCCTGGCCGGCAGCCAGTTCGGCCTCGGCGCGGCGGGCGTCGGCGAGCGCGTGCTCAGCGAGCACGAGTTGGAAGGCGTTGAGTTGGCTATCGAGCGCCGTGACACGGGCCAGCGCCGCTTCGAGCAGGGTTGTGGGCGTGGTGGCACCCGCGCGGATGGCGGCAGCAGCACCGAGCAGCGTATCGGCGGGT
>DAOUBZ010000424.1:0-2279 GCA_034432515.1 Chloroflexaceae bacterium
GCAGAGCGAGGGGTCTTGCGCGACCCGCTCAGATTCCTCGCTGCGCTCGGAATGACAAGCATGCGGCATCTTCAATCGTAATTGGTATTAGCCCCAGCAGGCGGCACCCACGCCAGCACACACGTTCAGAAGTCCGTTGCGGGTTGGAGCGCGCCATAGCTCATCGTATCCCGCTGGCCCCCTGCGCGGTACATATGGCGGAGCGCCAGGGTACCACGTGCGATGGGGTGGCACATGCTCGCCAAGGTTCATAGTTGCGCGATTATCGGGCTGGAGGGGATGCTGGTCGAGGTTGAGGTTGATATCGCTCAGGGGCTGCCGTCATTTACCGTGGTGGGCCTGGGCGACGCGGCAGTCCAGGAGAGCCGTGAGCGGGTGCGCTCGGCGGTGCGCAACTCGGGGCTGAGCTTCCCGATGAAGCGACTCACTGTCAATCTGGCGCCCGCCGACCTGCGCAAGGTCGGGCCGGCCTACGATCTGCCGATCGCCGTGGGCCTGCTGGTGGCCTCGGAACAGCTGCCCGCGGTGCCCGACGGTGCTGCTTTCATCGGCGAGCTTGGCCTGGACGGGGGGCTGCGCCACACCGACGGCGTGCTCCCCATGGCCGCGGTTGTGCGCGAGCAGCGGCTCAGCACACTCTACGTGCCGCTGGAGGACGCCGCCGAGGCCAGCCTGGTCGAGGGGCTGACCGTCATGCCCGTGCGCAACCTGGCCGAACTGGTGGCCCACCTCAGCGGCGGGCAGGCGATCGCCCCCTACCTCAGCCAGGCCCGCCCGGCCGGCGACGATGAGCCCTTCCCCGTGGACTTCCAGGACATCAGGGGCCAGGAGCATGTGAAGCGCGCGCTGGAGGTGGCGGCGGCAGGCGGGCACAATGTGCTCATGTCCGGCACACCCGGCTCGGGCAAGACCATGATGGCCCGTGCCCTGCTCTCGATCCTGCCGCCGCTACGGCTCGACGAAGCCTTGGAAGTGACGAAGATCTACAGTGTCTGCGGGCAACTGCCGAAGGATACGCCGCTGGTGCGGCATCGGCCCTTCTGCGCGCCGCACCACACGACCTCGGTGGCCGGGCTGGTGGGCGGCGGCGCGGGGCGGGCCAGGCCAGGTATGATCAGCATGGCCCACCGCGGGGTACTGTTCCTCGACGAACTGCCAG
Source organism: Chloroflexaceae bacterium (assembly GCA_034432515.1). Lineage (GTDB taxonomy): Bacteria > Chloroflexota > Chloroflexia > Chloroflexales > Chloroflexaceae > JACAEO01. The sequence goes on from DAOUBZ010000424.1 coordinate 1,160, forward strand.
AGTTCGGCCAGAAGCTGGAAGTGCTGCGCCAGCCCCTGGAGGATCGGGTCGTCACGTTGAGCCGCTCCACCGGCAGTGTCACCTACCCGGCGGCAGTGATGCTGGTCGCTGCGCAGAATCCATGTCCATGCGGTTGGGCCGGAGATGCGGAACGCCAGTGCACCTGTTCGCCGGCGATGGTGACCCGCTATCAGAAGCGTATCTCCGGCCCCTTGCTCGACCGGCTGGACATCCACGTGGAGGTGCCGCGGGTGAACTACGAGAAGCTGGCCAGCGACCGGCTCGGCGAGCCGTCACGCGCCATCCGCGCCCGGGTGGCGGCCGCGCGCGAACGGCAGGCGCGGCGCTTCGGCGGCGCCGGCGTCGGCACCAACGCCGGCATGGGTCCCGCCGACATCCGCCGTCACTGCCAGCTCGACAGCGCCGGCCAGGCGCTGATGAAGGCGGCGGTGCGCCAGCTCAACCTCTCGGCCCGCGGCTATCACCGGGTGCTGAAGCTGGCGCGCACCATCGCCGACCTGGCCGGCACCGACATGATCGGACCGGCCCACCTGGCCGAGGCTATCCAGTACCGGCCCAGAAGGACGGAGTAGAACCACTTGCTGGAGGTCAGATAATGCTCGACTGGACGAGCCCCATCCCACAGCCGAACTGCCCCTGCCCACCCGCCGAGAACCCCGAGGCCATCCTGAACTGGCTGCACCGGCAGCACCTGGCGCACGGCCGGATCGAGTCGCGCCGCGAGCACGCCGACCCCTTCTGGCGCCGCATCGACGAGAAGCGCCGTGACCGGCAACAACTCGCCGCCAGTCTGCGCGCCGACCCGCAGTGCGAGGTGCGTATGCGTCGGATTGCGCAGCTGCTCAGCCTCGATCTCGCCGGGTTGAGCGCCGACGAGCAGATCGAGGCCGTGGTGCGCGCCTTCGTGCCGATGCGCTTCCACATCAGCGGCGAGCTCGAGCTGCTCGGCGAACGTGAGCGCGCCGCCGAGGTGCTGATCGCAGCATACTAAGTGCCTATCCGAAAAACCGCCCCTTCGCTACGCGCTGCGCGCTACCCCGGCCGTTCGGCTGAGCCTTCGTCTGGGCTCAGGCCGGGGCTCACGACGAAGCCTGCCGCC
>DAOUBZ010000425.1:0-14029 GCA_034432515.1 Chloroflexaceae bacterium
ACCTTTTTTCGCATTGCAATGGGCTGAGGCGCTTCATCCCACCCGTGAACGGTGTGGGCTTTCGCGCCAAGGTTTCTGTAAGGCCGAAGCAGTGGCTGCGCCACAGCTTCGGCGCAACGAGTGCGTCCGGCACATCATCTGACACGTTGTACTGCGTTCAGCGTGTCAGATGATGTGCCGAACGCACCACGAAGCTCAAACCGATCCCATGTGGCTCATCGTCGGCCTGGGCAACCCGGGTGAACGCTACGCGCGCACGCGTCATAACATCGGCTTCGAGGCCCTCGACACCCTGGCGCGGCGCCACGGGCTGCAGTTCCGCGCCGGGCGGGCCAATAGCCTGACCGCTGAGGGCACCATCGCCGGGCAGCGGGTGGTGCTGGCCAAACCGCAAACCTTTATGAACCTCAGCGGCCAGGCCGTCTCGAGCCTGCGCACCTGGTACAAGCTCGACCCGAGCCGCGAGTTGCTGGTGATCTACGATGATCTGGACCTGCCCTTCGCCCGGCTGCGCCTGCGCGAGCGTGGCAGCGCCGGCACGCACAACGGGATGCGCTCGATCGTGCAGCAGCTCGGTAGCGTCGAGTTTCCCCGGCTGCGGGTCGGCATCGGCCAGCCCCCGGGCAAGATGGACCCCGCAGCCTATGTGCTGGCCCGCTTCAACCGGGAGGAGGAGGCGGCGCTGCCCGCGCTCCTCGACACGATCGCCGACGCCGTGGAGTTGGTGCTGCGCGAGGGGCTCACGGCAGCGATGAACCGCTACAACCCGAGTTGAGGCCGCCCGCCACCTGCCGATGCAGATCTTCTACTCCGACAGCTTCGTCCTGCCGCTCCCACCCGGACACCGCTTCCCGATGCAGAAGTACGCCCTGCTGCGCGAGCGCGTGGCCGCGGCGGGACTCGTGCCGACCGAGCGCCTGCAGCTTCCCCCCGCGGCCAGCGACCGTGAGCTTGCCCGCGCCCACAGCCCCGACTACATCCAGCGCTGTCAGAGTGGCCAGTTGAGCGCCCAGGAACTCCGCCGCATCGGCTTCCCCTGGTCGCCGGCGATGATCGAGCGCTCGCGTCGCTCGGCGGGCGCCACGATCGCTGCCTGCCGCGCAGCCCTGGCCGGCGAGGTCGGCGTCAACCTCGCCGGTGGCACCCACCACGCCTTCGCCGACCACGGCGCCGGCTACTGTGTGTTCAATGACAGCGCCGTGGCCGCCCGAGCGATGCAGGCCGAAGGCCGCGCCCAACGGGTACTCATCCTCGACTGTGACGTCCACCAGGGCGATGGCACGGCTGCCATCCTGGCGGACGATGCGCGCAGCTTCACCTTCTCCATCCACGGCGCAAAGAACTTCCCCTTCCGCAAGCAGCGCAGCGACCTCGACGTGGCGCTGCCCGACGACACCGGCGACGATGCCTACCTCGATGCCCTCGAGGCCGGCGTGCGCCGCGCGCTCGCCGCCGCCCACCCCGATCTAGTCATCTACCTCGCCGGCGCCGACCCCTACTTCGACGACCGCCTTGGCCGCCTGGCGCTCACCAAGGCCGGCCTGGCCGAACGTGACCGGGTGATCTTCCACTACTGCCGCGCTGCCGGCCTGCCCCTGGCGATCACGATGGCCGGCGGCTACGCCCGCCGCATCGAAGATACCGTCGACATCCACTTCCAGACCCTCGCCGCCGCCGCCTGTCTTTAGAGCGCCAGTAGCGTATGTCAAATGTGCGCCGCGAAGCACCCTGAGTAGGCCGTAGGCCGTATCGAAGGGTGCTTCGCGGCGGGTCGCGAGCATTCGCTACCGGCGCTCTCGTGTCAGGGATTCACTGCCCCGTGCTCAACGGACCGGCAGGATCCGAGTCGTCAATCCGGCACTGATCACAGTAGACCAGCGACTCGCCATCGACCACCACCTCACCGTCCTGGTTGGTGACCGTGGTAAGCAAGGTGGCGATCGGTTTGTCCTCACGCAGCCCGATCACCTCCACCTTTGTCGTAACGGTATCGTTGACGTAGATCGGCTTGCGGAAGTTGAGCGTCTGCTTGAGGTAGATCGTACCCGGTCCGGGCAGGTGCATCCCCAGCACCGCGGAGATCAGGCCAGCGGCGAGCATCCCGTGGGCGATCCGGCGCCCGAAGCGCGACTCGCGGGCCGCCAGTTCGTCGATGTGGACCGAGTTCTGATCGCCAGTGATCGCGGCGAACAGCACCACGTCAGCCTCGGTGATGGTCCTGCGCATACTGGCACATTGGCCAATGCGGATACTACGCTCCATAAGTTACTCCTCAGTAGAACACACGGCCTGCTACGGCAGGCTGGTCACCCAGGTGCTGAGCACGCGGGCCACCGCCGCGGGCTGCTCCATCGGCAGCATATGGCCGGCCTCGATCTCCGCCAGGTGGGCGTGGGGCAGCCGCCGCTGCAGTTCGGCCCACGAACGGTCGATCAGCAGGTCGGAGCGAGTGCCGCGAAGCAGCAGCAGTGGCACCTGCAGCCGGCCGAGGGCATCCCAGGTGTCGACGGGGATGAGCGAGAAGATGTGGGCCTCCCACTCGCGGGGCCAGGCCAGGGTGAGCCCGCCACCCGGGGCGGGCCGCAGCGCGCCCTCAAGGTAGCCGTCGAGCGCCGCCGGGGTGAAGGCGGCGAAGATGCCGCGGCCCTCGAAGCGCGCGCGGGCCTCCTCGATGCTGGCGAAGCTATCGCGTCGCCGGGCCGCGCCCCGGGCGATGGGGAAGCGCCGGTGCAGGCCGAGCCGTCGCCCGGCCCAGAGCACGGGCAGCATGTGGCGCGGGAAGATCACCGGGTCGATCAGCGCCACGCCGCGGAAGAGCTCGGGCCGGCGCACCGCGCAGTAGAGTGTCAGGATGCCGCCGAGCGAGTGGCCCGCCCCGATCGCTGGACCGTCGGCGACCTGCTCCAGGTCGGCCAGCATGTCACGGGCCAGGTCGCGCCAGGCGCGTACGTCGGGCGGCGCGCTGCCGGCCCAGAGCGGGCGCGGGCGGTAGCCGAGCACACGGTGGTGCGCCGTCAGTGCCGCGGCGAAGGGCCGGTACGCCTCGGGCGGAAAGCCATTGGCCGGCGCGAGATGGATGAGCGGGCCGGCGCCGCCAAAATCAAGGTAATGCTCAAGCATAGCCACCCCGGTCGGCCAATGCGCGCGTCGGCCCGCACCGCCCACTATGCGAAGGGGCGCACCAATGGTCACTGGTGCGCCCCCCTGCCATACCCTGCCCAGCGGATCAGCGCTCGTCCTCGCGGCGGCGCGGGCGCGGGCGATCGCCACCGTTACGCGGCGGCCCGCCCCGGTCGCCACGGGGGCTGCCCCGGTCGCCACGGGGGCCACCCCCCATCCGCGGGGCCGCCCCGGCCGCCTTGCGGTCCTCGGGCGACTCGCCGGTGAGCACCGCGCGCCGGCTCAGGCTGATCTTGCCGGTGCTCGGATCGACGTCGATCACCATCACGTTGATCTCGTCGCCCAGCTGCACGACGTCCTCCACGTTCTCCACCCGCTGCTCGGCCAGTTCACTGACGTGGACCATGCCGTCCTTGCCGGGGAGAATGTTGACGAAGGCGCCGAACGGTTTGATGCTCACCACCTTGCCCAGGAAGATATCGCCGACCTTGGCCTCGCGGGTGAGTGCCTCGACCATCGCCACCGCCTGTTTGGCGGCCGCGCCGTCGGCCGTGGTGATGAAGACCCGCCCGTCGTCCTCGACATCGACCTGCGCGCCGGTGGTGTCGACAATCCCGCGGATGGTCTTGCCGCCCGGGCCGATCAGCGCGCCGATCTTCTCCACCGGGATCTGCAGCGTAATGATGCGCGGCGCGAAGGGCGACATCTCCCTGCGCGGCTCGCTGATCACCTCGTTCATCTTGTCGAGGATGAACAGGCGGCCGGCGCGCGCCTGCGCAAAGGCCTCACGCATGATTTCGAAGGTGATGCCGGTGGTCTTGATGTCCATCTGCAGGCCGGTGATCCCCCGCGCCGTACCGGCCACCTTGAAGTCCATATCGCCCAGCGCATCCTCGAGCCCCTGGATGTCGGTCAGCACGCGGTGGCGGCCATCGGGGTCGGTGATCAGGCCCATGGCGACCCCGGCGACCGGGGCCTTGATCGGCACACCGGCGTCCATCAGGCTCAGCGACGAGCCGCAGACCGAGGCCATCGACGAGGAGCCGTTGGAGGAGAGCACCTCGGAGACCAGGCGCAGCGTGTAGGGGAACTCGGCCTGCGAGGGCAGCACCGCATAGAGCGAGCGCTCGGCCAGCGCGCCGTGGCCGATGTCACGCCGACGCGGGGCGCCGAGCCGGCGCGCTTCGCCGGTGGAGAAGGGCGGGAAGTTGTAGTGGTGGATGTAGCGCTTGGTCGTCTCGATCCCCAGGTCGTCGAGCCGCTGCTCATCGCCGGGCGACCCGAGGGTGGTGATCGTGAGCACCTGGGTCTGCCCGCGAGTGAAGAGACCCGAACCGTGGACGCGCGGGATGATGCCCACCTCCACGCTAATCGGACGGACCTCGTCGAGCGCGCGACCATCGACGCGAATGCCCTCATCGAGGATCGCCTTGCGCACCTCCTCTTTGAGCAAGCGCTCGAAGCTCCGGGCCACCTCCCGGCTGCGGGCGGGCACCTCCTCCTCGGGCTCATCGGCGATGAAGTGAGCGATCAGCTCATTCTTGAGCGCGGCAGTCTGCGCCTCGCGCTCCTGCTTCACCGGGCTGCGCACCGCGTCACGGAGCTGCTGTCCCATCCAGGCGCTGATCGCCTCCTCCAGCGAGGTATCGCTCACCGGGGGCACGAACTCGCGCTTGGGCTTGCCGCAGAGCCGCACCAGTTCTTCCTGCAGCTCACAGAGCTGCCGGCAGACCGCGTGGCCCGCTTCGACCGCGCGCAGCATATCCTCCTCGGAGAGCTCGCTGGCGCCGGCCTCCACCATCAGCACGGCATCTTTCGTCCCGGCGACCATCAGGTCGAGCGTGCTGCGCTCCATGTCGGCCATGGGCGGGTTGACCACCAGCTGGCCATCGATCATGCCCATCTGTACGCCGCCGACGGGGCCCTGGAAGGGGATATCGCTGATCGCCAGCGCAGCCGAGGCGCCGATGATCGCCAGTGGACTCGGATCGTTCACCATGTCAATCGAGAAGGTGGTGACGATCACCTGGACTTCGTTCTGATAGCCCTTGGGGAAGAGCGGGCGGATCGGGCGGTCGGTGAGGCGGGCGGTGAGGATGGCCGTTGTGGTCGGGCGGCTCTCGCGCTTGAAGAAGTTGCCGGGGATCTTGCCGGCGGCATACATCTTCTCTTCGTAATCGACGGTGAGCGGGAAAAAGTCGATCCCCTCACGGGCCTCTTTGGCCCCGACGACGGTGGCCAGCAGCATGGTGTCGCCGTAGCGCACCGTGACGGCCCCGTCGGCCTGTTCAGCAAACTTCCCGGCCTCGAGCGTCAGCGTGCGGCCGGCGATCTCGGCGTGTACCGAGAAAACGTGTCGTTCGGTCATAGATCTGTGTTTCCCTCCTGGTCTGGTTCGTTCGCTGCGGAGGGGGTCCGGTACTGGAGCCTGCGCACAGGTCAGCGCCTCTGCACACGCTCCAATCCCGAACGTCCTCCGCCGGAAAAACAACACGGGAGCAGCGGCGATCAACGGACGCCGATGCTCCCGGGATGTACGCAACAGCGAGCACTCGATCTCATCGGTTAGCGGCGCAGACCGAGGCGATCGATCAGAGCGCGATAGCGCTCCTTATCGCGGCTCTGCAGATAGTTCAGCAGGCGACGGCGGCGCCCCACCAGCTTGAGCAGGCCGCGGCGCGAGTGATGGTCGTGAATATGGGTCCGCAGGTGCTCGATCAGCTGGTTGATCCGCTCGGTCAACAGGGCGACCTGCACTTCCGGCGAGCCGGTATCGCTGCTATGCACCTGATAGCCGCCGATAATGCCGGTCTTCTCGTCCTTCTCAAGCGCCATGCATGCCTCCTCGGTAATCGCGCGCGGGCCTGGCGCTGCCCGGCGTTCTGTTGATCGACCGTCGCATTATAACATATCGTGACAGGAGACGCGAATGTGGCGTCCCTGGGGCAAGTCCCCCAACCCTCAGGTTTTTCGGTGGTGTTGGCGGCTACGCCGCCTACACCACCGAAAAAGACAACCCCTGGGGCGGCGCAGCCGCCTCACACCCCACCGCGGGAGGCGGACAGTGCAAAGCCCTGGCGGGTGTGGGGCTTGCCCCAGAGACTCTCCGCAAGGCCGCCCGGGCGGCAGCCTGCTACTCCGTCACTACCCGCTCGGGGCCCAGCACCTCCGTCAGCCCGGCGAGCAGTGCGGGCGAGACGGTGATCGTATGCTGCGACTGCAGCACCACGACACCGACGCCATTCGGCAGGTAGAGGGTCACCTGGTCAGCGCCGCTGCTCTGGCGCAGCACGCTGTAGACGTCCTGCATACGGCGCACATCGGCCTCGTGGTCGCCGGTGCGCGGCAGGTAGAGCCGCAGCGTGCGCCCGGCGGCTGGCGCCGGGGCCGTGGGTTCGCCATAACCACCGTTGCTGCTCATCGTGCTCGCCTTTCCGTTGCCGTTGCCATGCGCACCCACCTGTACCTGCCGCCGGGGCCGGATCGCAGCACCGGGTGGGGCGGCGGGCGCCGGCGGCGGGGGCGCCGCGCTGGGGGCCTGGGCGGCAACCAGGCCCTCGGCCTCGGCCAGATCGCCCATGCCCTCCAGGTCCATCTCGCTGGGCACCGCGGCCGGCGCGGGCACTGGCTGCGCCGCTGGCTCAACCGCCTCGATCGCCTCAACCACCAGCTGGGTGCTATCACGCCGGTTATCGACCTTTGCCGTCACCTTCAGCGTGGCATCGTCCTGCAGCAGTTCGCCATAGCGGGCCAGGACCTTGGGGAAGGCAACCAGTTCGATCGTGCCGGAGAGATCCTCCAGGTTGGCCACCAGCATGCTCTCGCCCTTCCTGGTGCTGATCCGGCGCACACCACTGAGCACCCCCACGAAGGTCATAGTGGTGTTGATGCTCTCCTCGGTGATGTCGGCCAGGCTGCTGACACCGGTGAGGTCAATACCCTCGAGGGCCTTCGCCACCGGATCGTCCGAGACGTTGAGCCCAAGCAACTCCTTTTCCCAGAGCAACTCCTCTTTCTTCTCGGCGGGGCTCTCGGCGATCAGCGGCATCGGGATGCGCGGGATACTGAGCGTCGCGGGGTCATTGCGCTCGCCGAACATATCGAAGAGCGAACTCTGGCCGATCTCACGCGCCTTCTGCGCCTCGGCCCCGGCGCTCACCACCTGGTCGAGAATGGCGAGCTTCTGGCGCCGCGAGCCGGGCAGCCCATCGAGCGCCCCGGCCTTGAGCAGGCTTTCGAGCACCCGCTTGTTGATCGCGTGGCGGTCCACCCGGGCGCAGAGATCCTCGAGCGACTGGAACGGGCCATTGGCCTCCCGTTCGGCGATGATCGCCTCGACCGGGCCCTCGCCCACATTCTTGATCGCCGCCAGTCCGAAGCGGATGCCGCGGTCGTAGCGGACCCCGGCGGGCTGCTGCGCGCCCAGCGGCTCGATCGCGAAGCCCTTCTGCGAGTGGTTCACATCAGGGCCGAGCACCGCCACCCCCAGCCGCCGCGCCTCCAGCGCGCCCTTGGCCACGTCTTCCAGCACCCCGCCCGCGCCGGTGAGCACGGCGGCCATGTACTCGACCGGATAGTTCACCTTCAGCCAGCTGGTCTGGTAGCTGAGCAGCCCGTAGAGCGTGGCGTGCGGCCGGTTGAACGAGTAGCCGGCAAAGGGCAGGATCAGCTCCCAGAGCTGGTCGGCGACCTCCTGGCTAATGCCTTTTTTCAAACAGCCGGCCTTGAAGATCGCCTCGTTCTCGGCCATCAGCGCCTTGTTCTTCTTGCTGATCGCCTTGATCACAATGTAGGCCTGGCCCAGCGTGTAGTCAGCGACGGCCTGGAGCAGCTGCATGATCTGCTCCTGGTAGACGATCACACCATAGGTGTCTTCGAGGATCGGTTTGAGGATCGGGTGCAGGTACTTGATCTGCGCCGGATTGTTCTTGTTGTGAATATAGACCGGGATCTGCTCCAGCGGGCCAGGGCGGTAAAGTGCCACCATGGCATAGAGATCCTCGACCCGGGTGGGCTTGAGCTGCATGAGGTAGCGGGTCATGCCCGCCGACTCCAGCTGGAAGACGTTCTTCGTCTCGCCGCGGCCCAGGCTCGCGAACACCTTGGGGTCATCGGTGGGGATATCATCGAGCCACATCGCCTGGCCCGTGGTCTGCTCGATGTATTTGAGCGCCTCGGCGACCACCGAGAGGTTGGTCAGGCCGAGGATGTCCATCTTGAGCAGGCCCATCTTGGCCAGGGTGGCGCCCTCGTAGGCAGCCATCACCGCATGCTCGTCTTTGGTGGTGCGCTGCAGCGGGACGATCTCCTCCAGCGGGGTGCGGCTCACCACCACGCCGCAGGCGTGGGTGCCCACCGAGCGCATGCGGCCCTCCACCAGCTGGGCGGCGTCGATCAACTCCTGCAGGTGGGGCTGGGTCGCATAGATCTGCTTGAGCTCGGGTACGCGCTCCAGCGCCTGGGCGATCGTGATGCCCACCGGCAGCGACGGGATCAGCTTGGCCACCCGGTCCACCTCGTCGAGCGGGATGTCCATCACCCGCGCCATATCGCGCAGGGCGGCCTTGGCCCCCAGTGTGCCGTAGGTGATGATCTGGGCCACATTCTCGCGCCCGTACTTGCCGGCGATGTAATCGAGGATCTCCTGGCGGCGCGAGTCGGCGAAGTCGGTGTCGATGTCGGGCATCTCGAGCCGCTCCCGCGAGAGGAAGCGCTCGAAGAGCAGCTTGTTCTTCACCGGGTCCACATCGGTAATACCCAGGCTGTAGAGCACCAGCGAGGCCCCGGCCGAGCCGCGGGGCAGGCATGGGATGCCCCGTGAGCGAGCGTACTTCACATAGTCCCAGACGATCAGCATATAGTCGGGGAAGCCAGTGGCATTGATCACGTCCAGCTCGTCGGCGAGCCGGGCGACGTAGTGGTCGGGCGGGGCGCCGTTGAAGCGCCGCATCAGCCCCTCCTCACAGACCAGCTTGAGGTACGAGGCGGCATCGTGGCCCTCAGGCAGTTCAAACTGCGGCAACTGGACGCGCCCGAAGTCCAGCTTCAAGTTACACCTATCGGCGATGCGCCGCGTATTCTCCAGCGGCGCCGTCCCGTAGCGCTTGAACTTCGCCCACATCTGCTCGCCGGTCATGATGTGGTAGCTCTCGTCCATGGCGAAGTCTTTGGCGCAGAACTCCTTGAAGGTCAGGTTCATGCCCATGGCCATGACCTTCTGCTGGGTCTGCAGGTCCTCGGGGCGCACGAAGTGCGTATCATTGGTGACGACCAGGGGGATGCCCAGGTCGCTGCCGATGCGCACCAGTTCGTCGTTAATGCCTTCAAGCTCGGGGGTGTTATCGTGGAGTTGCAGTTCGAGGAAGTAGTTGTCGGGACCAAGCAGGTCGCGGAAGTAGGCCGCCGTTTCACGCGCTTCGCGGACCTGCTGGCCCTTGACCTGGCTGATCAGCTCACCGGCGATGCAGGCCGAGGTCACCACCAGGCCCTCGTGATACTGCTCGAACAATTCGCGGTCGATGCGCGGGCGGGCGAAGACGCCCTTGCCCATGCCGTCGAGGTGGGCGCGCGTGGTCAGCCGCACCAGGTTGCGGTAGCCGACCTCGTTCTTCGCCAGCAGCAGCAGGTGGAAGTAATTCTTGCCCCCTTTGACCATCGGCGCCGTGCGCGAGCCGGGGGCCATGTAGGCTTCCATGCCGATGATCGGCTTGATCCCGGCCTTCTTCGCCGCATCGTAGAACTCCATTGCCCCGTACATCACGCCGTGGTCGGTCAGGGCGATGCTGTCCATGCCCAGCTCGGCCGCCCGCGCCGCGATCGCCGCCGTCGAGGCGTACCCGTCCAGCAGACTGTACTCCGAGTGGACGTGCAGGTGGATGAAGTCCTTCATGGGCGCTCACACTCCCAGCCACTCACTAGATGAGCGGCAGAAAAGTATTTACAGTTCCCGGCTGCGTTGGGCGTTCTGGAGGGGAGAAAAACGAATGTTTTCCACAATTTGCTGTCAGTATTTCCGCATTGCAACGGCATGAATGAACATAAGGAAGCAGTGATGGCCTTGGCGCGGTGTGCTCCGCCCATTATAGCACAGCCGCAGGCGCCATGGGCAGTGTAAAGGCTACAGCCTCAAAATCCGGTTCGTTTGCTGGTTTTCGCGGCTGCGCTGCCAGAACCAGTAAACGAACCGAAAATACAACCGGGGAGCGGGCGCGCAACGGCGCAACCCGCTCCCCGGTCGGCACTGGCCCCTGGCGCCTACCTGATGAACTCGTTGGTGAAGGCTGTCTCCACCTCGACCGGGCCGGCCAGCAGCCCCGCGTCGCGCATGAACTGCTCCGTCGCCACCCAGAGCGCGCCGTCGGTGTAGCCGAGCCCCTCGGCCGCGGTGCGCTCGCTGGTCCAGTAGGGCAGGCTCTCCAGCAGGACCTGGCGTTGCAGTTCGACATCGCCCAGGTTGGCCTCGGGGATGAAGCCCAGGCTGAGCTCGAAGGCCTCGTCAGGATTATCCAGGGTGGCCTGCAGCCCCTTGAGCGAGGCTGTCACAAAGCTGCGCACCAGCTCCGGCTCGTCGGCGATCAGTTGCTCGCTGGCGATGATCCCGTTGGCCGCCAGATTGTAGACATCGGCGACGCGCAGCACGTCCACCTCCACCCCCTGCTGGCGCAGGATGACCGGCTCGTTCATCGCGTAGCCGATCGCCACCGGCACCTTGTCTTCCAGCACCGCCTGGGCCTGGGTGAAGCCGATCTCCTGGACCGTGAAGGCGCTCTCGTCGAGCTGGTTGGCATACCGCACGGCCAACAGCCCGTAGAGGCTCTCGCCGAAATTGCCAGGGATGCCGACCGTCTTGCCGACCAGGTCGGCGGCGCTCTTCAGCCCGGTGCTCGACCGGGCGAAGAAGACGATCGGGAACTCCTGGTAGAGCGTCATCACCGTGCGCACCGGCAGGCCCTGCTGCCGGGCCAGCAGGGTCGAGGTGCCCGAGGCGGTGGCGAAGGCGACGCCGCCCGCGGGCCAACTGGCGACCCGCTGCACCACGTCGTTCTCGAAGTTGTAGTCGAAGATTACCTCGAGGCCGGCGTCAGCGTAGTAGCCTTTGGCCGCGGCTACGTAGTAGGGCGCGAACTGCACATTCGGGATATATGACATCGCCAGCGTCACCTGGCGCAACCCGCCGGCAGCCGGCGCTGCGGTGGGCGTCGCGGCCGGCGCCGCGGGTGTCACCGGCTGCTGGCCGCAGGCGGTGAGCAGCAGAAGCAGAGCGATCAGACTGAGCCGTGCAAGCACCGTTGTCTCCTTGGTGGTCTCCTCGATGGTTTGTGCCAGCGTCACGGTAAGCGAACGACGTAAGGCGTTACCCCGTCGCCCCGTCGCCCCGTCGCCTCCTCGCCTCCTCGCCTCACGCTATCGGTGAGGCAACCTGCAACCCCGTCTCACCCCAACTCCCAGCGCACCAGCGCCCGTTCGATCAGGGTCGCAGCCAGGTAGAGGCCGAGCGTGATCGCCGCCAGGGTGAGCAGGGCCACGAAGATCAGCGGGGTATCGAAGAGACCGCGGGCGATGTTGATCAGCGCGCCCAGGCCCTCGCGACCGGCCACAAATTCGCCCACCACCGCCCCGGTGGTGGCGAGCGCCAGCCCGGTGCGCACCCCGCTGAAGAGCACCGGCACGCTGAGCGGCGCTTCGACGTAGCGCAGCATCTGCCAGCGGCTCGCCCCGCTGATCAGCGCCATCTCGCGCAGTTCGCGCGGGATGGCGCGCAGCGCCACGATCGTGCTGAGCAGGATCGGCAGGAAGGTGATCAGCGCGGCGATCAGCAGCTTGCCCGTGAGCCCCGGCCCAAACCAGAGGATGAGCAGCGGCGCCACCGCCACCACCGGGATGGCCTGGCTGGCCGCCAGGATGGGCGCCAGCGCCCGCTCCAGCCACGGCAGATGGGCCAGCCCATAGCCCAGACTCAGCCCGAGCACCAGCGCGAGGCTGAAGCCGCCCAGCGCCTCGACCAGCGTGGCCGCGGTGTGCTGCCAGAGGATGCCGCTCTGCGCTGCGGCCACGAAACGCTCGGCCACCAGCGCCGGGCCCGGCAGAATGAACGGCCGGTAGCCCCCGACGTTCACTACCAGCTGCCAGAGTACCAGCAACCCTATGATCGCCACGGGCAGCCCCGCCCAGTGCAAGCGCAATGCCGGCAGCCGCGGCGCTCGCGCTACCCGCGCCTGCTCGGTGGCCCGCTGGATCGGCAGTGTCTGCTGCATGCCCCGCTCCAAACTAGAAAGCCCCGTGTGCAGAAAGCACATCGGGGCAACATCAGCCAGACAACGCACACCGGCAAGCTACGCCGGTCATGCGGAACACAACGCTACCCATCAATGGGCTGCGGCGCGCTGCGATCATTAGCACAAGCCGCCTGGCGCTGCGTCGGTCTGGATCTTCTTTACATCCGGACTGTAACCGTCGGCCCCGGAGTTGCACCGGATCCTGCGTGCCTCGCAACACGCTCGTGGGCTATACCACCGATCGGGAATTTCACCCTGCCCCGAAGATCGTTTGTCGCCGCGAAGGATACCACGTGGGGGTACCCGGTGTCAAGGTAAGGTTTCGCAACAAGTGCTAAGATATGCTGCGCGAGGCCCGGAGTACCGTTCCAGGAGGTTGGCATGTCCCTCGCATTGCGCCGCGCGCGGCGCGCCCTGGTGACCTTTGGCGTCGCCCTGCTCTTCAGCGCCTGTGGCGGCCCGCCCGGCGCAAACCTGCCCCCCAGCCCGCCACCGGCGCCGAGTGAGCCCCCCACGGCGATCGTCACCGGCCCCATGCCGATCCAGCTCGTCCAGTTCAGCGAACTCGCGCCCTACCGCCATTCCTCAGGGGTCTTCACAATCGCGGTGCCCGCGAACTGGTCGCTGCAGGTTAATGACCGGCCCGACGAGTTGATCCATATCTGGACCGACCCCTCGCGCAATGGCGGCGTGATCGTCGATGTGTTCGAAGACGACCTGGTCTATAACGATGGACAACTGCGCGAGATCCTCCGCACCTTCCTGGTCAATAGCTTCGGCGCCGAGCCCGGCTTCAGCATCGACGAGCCCGTGACCCAGGACGACAGCCGGGTGCTGATCAGCTGGTCCTACACCGCTCGGGCCGACAATGGCGTGGGGGTGCCGCTCCAGGGGCGCAGCTTTATCGAGCAGCGCGGGGACAAGGTCGCGCTGCTGACCTTCCTGTTTCCCCGCGAGCAGCACGACGCGGGCCTGGCCTTCAGCAGTGCGGTCGTAGCCGCCTACCGCATCGATCCCGAGGCGCGCCTCGCCCCCGCCGCCGCCGCGGCGAGCACGCCGACTGTCGGCGCCGCCACCCGCCGCCCCACGCGCCTGGTCGCCATCGGTGAACCGGTGAGTACTGGCAACCTGACGCTTACCGTCACGGCCATCGAGCAGCCTGTGGGCGACAGTGTCTTCGCGCCGGATAGCGGCAATCGCTTTCTGGTCGTCCGCACCGTTTTTACGAACACTGGCTCAACCCCCGAGACGGTCTCGACCCTGCAGCAGATGGAGTTGATCGATGCGGCGGGCCGCAGCTACCCGATCGATCTCTTCGCCACCATCCTGGCCGAAAAGAGCCCCGACGGCGAGGTGCCGGCGGGGGGCTCACTCACCGGCGGTGTCGGCTTCCAGGTGCCAATCGACGCCAGCGGGCTGCTCTTCATCTTCCGGCCCGCACGCGACGACGAGCCGGTGGGCGTCACACTGGAGTGACACCTGCGTCGGGTGAAGCGTTGCGAGTCGAACCAGAGGCTTCCAGGCTATCCCTGCGCTCCCGCCCCTCATACCAATTACGATTGAAGATGCCGCATGCTTGTCATTCCGAGCGCAGCGAGGAATCTGAGCGGGTCGCGCAAGACCCCTCGCTCTGC
>DAOUBZ010000426.1:0-14029 GCA_034432515.1 Chloroflexaceae bacterium
GCAGAGCGAGGGGTCTTGCGCGACCCGCTCAGATTCCTCGCTGCGCTCGGAATGACAAGCATGCGGCATCTTCAATCGTAATTGGTATGAGAGGGGCGCCGGCCCCCGGCGCGGGCTGCCTGGGAGCCAGGCTGCCAGCCCGTACTAGCGACGTCCTACATCGGCACGCGAAAACGGTCCGCGCCATGCTATCATGCGGGCAGCACGCGAAAGGAGGTCATAATGGAACCGCCGTTCCCGGGGATGGATCCCTACCTCGAAGCGCCGAGCCTCTGGCCAGATGTGCATCATCAGCTGATCACGACCATTCGCGACCAGATCCAGGCTCAGCTCCTGCCCGGCTACCGGGCGGTGATCACGCCCTATGTTGCCTTCGAGAGCATCGAGATCGCGCCGGTGCGGCGGGCCGTGCCCGATATCGCGATCGTCGAGCGTGATGCGCTCGCGGTCTCGCGCGGTGGTGGCGCGGCGCTCGCCGAGGCTCCGCTGACCTTGCCGGCGTTGATGACGGTGCCGGTTGAGTATGCGCGCATTGAGATCCGCACCGTGCGCGATCAGGTGCTGGTCACCGCGATCGAACTGCTCTCGCCGGCCAACAAACGCCCCGGCGCCGACGGCGCCGAGGCCTACGAAAAGAAGCGCCAGGAGCTCTTCGCCAGTACCGCGCACTTGCTAGAGCTCGACCTGCTGCGCGCCGGGCGTCGTCCCCAGGTGGCGCGCCCGCTGCCCGAGGCGCCCTACTTCATCTTTCTGAGTCGCATGCAGCGCCGGCCGAATATCGAGATCTGGCCCCTGTCACTGCGCGAGCCGATCCGCCCGGTGCCGGTGCCGCTGCGCCACCCCGACCCACCGGTTGCGCTTGACCTCGGTGCTGCCATCCACGAGGCTTACCGGCGCGCCCGCTACGACCTGGAGATCGACTACCGTGAGCCGCCGCCGCCGCCCGAGCTTGGCCCCGAAGACGCCGCCTGGCTCGATGCGCACCTGCGCGCCCGCGGCCTGCGCTCCTGAGCGGCGCCTACTCCGACGGTGCCGGTAGACTGACATCCGGCGGGGTGGCCGGTTGCTTGAGCAGCAGACCAATGGCATCGGTCGGTTTGAGCGGCTTCGAGAATAGCCAGCCCTGGCCGTAGGAGCAGTGCAGGTCGCGCAGGCGCTCCACCTGGGAGGCTGTCTCCGTGCCCTCGGCGACGGCTTCGAGCCCGAGCACGCTGGCGAGGGCAATGATGTTGCCCACGATCGCGCCCTGGTCGCCGGTCTCCTCAATCGTCTGGATGAAAGAGCGATCGATCTTGAGGATGTCCACCGGCAGGCGCTGCAGGTAACTCAGCGAAGAGTAGCCGGTGCCGAAGTCGTCGATACAGATCTTGACCCCGGCGGCGCGCAGTTCGCTCAGGGCCGCTCGCACCTGCTGGCTGGAGTTTACCAGCGCGGTTTCGGTGATCTCCAGTTTCAGCGCGTGAGCCGCCAGCTGGTGCTCGTCCAGGGTACCCAGGACGATCTGCACCACGTCGGGCTGCACCAGCTGGCGCGCCGACAGGTTGACCGTCACCCAGAGTGATTCGGTACCAGGGATTTCGTTCTGCCAGAGCTTGAGTTGGCGACACGCCTCGCGCAGCACCCACCAGCCGATCGGCACGATCAGGCCGGTCTCTTCGGCGATGGCGATGAAGTCCTGGGGAAACAACAGGCCCCGCTGCGGGTGTTGCCAGCGGATCAGCGCCTCGAAGCCCTCGATGCGCTGGGTATCCAGGGCCACGATCGGCTGGTAGTGGAGTCGCAGTTCGTCACGCTCGACCGCCCAGCGCAGCGCCGTCTCGACCTGCAACTGCTCCATTGCTGCTGCGTGCATGGCCGGGTCGAAGACCACGGCGCAGGCCTTGCCGCGCATCTTGGCGTGGTACATCGCGGTATCGGCATCACGGATCAGGTCGGCAGCCGACTCGTAGCCAGGCTGGTAGAGCGTGATGCCGATACTGGCAGTGGTGAACATCTCCCGGTCGTTCAGGCGCAACGGCATCGCGATTGCCTGCTGGATGCGTTCACTGATCGCCAGGGCGGCCTCGCTGCTGCTGACGTCCTCCAGCAGGATGGCGAATTCGTCGCCGCCCAGGCGCGCGGCTGTGTCGCCGGGCCGCATGCTGTGTTCCAGGCGCCGCGCGACCTCTTCGAGCAGTGCATCGCCGGCACTGTGGCCCAGGCTGTCGTTGATCACCTTGAATCGATCCAGATCGAGAAACATCACTGCAAACGCATGCTCCTCGCTGCGCCGATTGCGCAGGATCGCGTGCTTGAGGCGGTCGAGGAAAAGCATGCGGTTCGGCAGGCCGGTCAGGCCATCGTGGAAGGCATCGTGGAGCAGCCGCTGCTCAGCGCGCTTGCGGTCGGTGATGTCGGTCTGTGAACCGACGATGCGCGTGGCCGTCCCGTGCGCATCCCAGACGGCCAGGCCGCGACAGAGCATCCAGCGGTAGCTCTGGTCGCTGGCTTTGATCCGGTACTCGTGCTGAAAATGGGTGATCAGCCGGCGGAAGTGGGCCTGCAGGTGGATCTCGAGCCGCTCGCGGTCGTCCGGGTGGACCCGCTCGAACCACTCGCCCGGGTCGGTGCCCAGTTCGTGCTCGGCAAAGCCCAGCATCGCCTTCCAGCGCGGCGAGTAGTAGATCCGGTTGGTGCGCAGATCCCAATCCCAGAGCCCGTCGTTGGCGCCGCGGGCCGCCAGGGCGTAGCGCTCTTCACTTTCGCGCAGCGCCAGATCGGCGCGTTTGCTGGCGCTGATGTCACGCAGCACCATCACCGCACCCCCGACCGTATCGCCTGCGCCACGCAGCGGCCGCGCCGAAACGCTCAGCCACTGGCCAGCACTGCCCTCCAACGGCAGGAACAACTCGAGGCCATCGACCTCCTCGCCGGCGAGGGCGCGCGCAAGCGGCAATTCGTGGGCAAGCAACGGGGCGCCCTGTGCAGTCTGGAAGCCGGTCTGCGCTGCCTGGGTGGCAGGGATCAGCGTCGTGAGTTGCTCACCGAGGATCTGCCGGGCCGCAGGGTTATGGTGGACCAGCACACCTTCGGCGTTGACGACGATCACCCCCTCGCCGAGGCTCACGAACACCGAGCGAAGGATCTCTGACTGGCGTTGCAGCGCCGCGTCGGACTGGGCACGTGCCTCGGCATGCTGCGCCGCCAGGGCTGAGTGGACCTCCACCCGGTGCTCGAGTTGGTCGCGGTAGGCCCGCTCCTGCAGTTGCAGCCGCCGACGCTCCAGACAGGCGCTGACCCGCGCGCTGAGAATGACCGGGTTGAAGGGCTTGGGGAGATAGTCCTCAGCGCCGAGCTTGAGGCAGCTGGCGATACCGTCGACATCCATCTCCGAGGAGACCATCACCACCGGGACGTCGCGGGTGAGCGGGTCGGCCTTGAGCCGCCTGAGTGCGTCCATACCGCTCATCACTGGCATGTTGATGTCGAGCAGCACCAGGTCGGGCTGGCGCTCGGCGACGAGGGTGAGGGCCTGGGCGCCGTTCTCCGCGGTGATCACCTCGTGATGGTCAAGCTGCAGAAAACGGGTTAGCAGCGTGCGTAAGGGGGCCTCGTCGTCCACAACCAGGATCCGGGCCGGGGAAGAGGTCATGGGCACACTCCGCTCCACAAGGGGCGCCGCCCCGGGGATGTCGTATGCTCCGCGGTGGCGCCAGGACGGCTAGACGACCCGGCGCCGCGCCGGGCGCAGCGCCGATGTCGTACGGTCTAGCGTAGCCGATCGGTATTACCAGTGGAGGACGATGAAGGGGGCTGGATCCTGGTGGCGGAAGTGGGTGTGGTAGTGCGAAGCCTCCCTGAAAGGCCGAAGCACTGGCGGTACCAGTGCTTCGATCCGGAAAAACCGCTAGCCGTTTGAAGCGATCGCAGCGTCAGCGCTCTTGTTCGAGCATTGTCGACGGTGACAAGGTCGCGTTTTCGATCGCGTGTGAAGCGAGCGCCGCGTCAGGGCTCTCGGTCACGTGCGGGCGCAGCAGTTTGCCGTCGAGGCGCAGCATCACCACGATGCCCAGCAGCTGCACTGCCGCGAAGGGCGCGATCGCCAGGTAGTGCGCCGGCGAGTACTTCGCGATCAGCCCGGTCTGCACCAGGCCCAGGTGCACGAAGAACATCCCGAAGACGAATAGGGCCACCGCCGGGCAGATCAGGGCGTAGCTCCCCGGGCTGCGGGCCGGGCCCCACAGGTAGGTGCGGAAGTACCCCACCTGGCGCAGCACCGCGTACCCGATCAGCCCCACCAGCAGCTGCAGCGCCAGGATGCTGTCGGTCAGCACGAACATCGCTGCCGGCTCGCTGTGGGCCTCAAAACCGTGGTGCAGCCCGTGGGTGATGCGCACCAGGGCGATCCCCGCCAGGGTCAGGATCGGGATCAACGTCCAGAGGCTCGGTCCGGCCTCAACGGCCAGGCCCTGGGCCAGCATGCCGCGGAAGCCGAGCACCAGCAGCACCACCCCCATGAGCGCGGCTGCGCTCAGAAAGAAGATTGCGCCGAGGATGCTCACGGCGATGGTGATGCGATTCTGGCTCATCGCTGCCGGCGCGGCCAGGCCAACCGCAACCATGGTGAAGGTCATCACCGTCTGGAGCTGGCTGAGGTGGTTGTTGCGTGTGCAGTCAAAGTGTCCGCTGGCCAGGGCGCGGCCAAAGAAGCTGAGGAAGGTGGACAGTGCCAGGGCGCCGATGGCAAAGAATGCGCTCAGCGAGAATGGGAAGAGATACTCAACGATCGACCAGAGGCCGGGCACGAAGACGGCACCAAGCACGAAGAGCACGTTCACCGTCATCGCAAGGGTCAGTGGCAAGCCCATTAGCGAGACGGCGGCATTGGTCTCGCGTAGCGCGGTGTAGGCCGAGGTCCGGCGGAACTCCGCATACTCACGCAGGTTCCAGATCAGCGAGCGGAGATGGCGCAGGGCGAAGACGATGATCGCGGCCATTGCGCCGAGGGTGAGCACGTACGACAGTGGACCGGCGCTGGTGAGCCAGCTGGCGATGCTGTCGAAGGTGACGATCGGGGTTTTGGGGTGCGGGATGAGGAAGTTGAGCCAGATGAAGAAGGCCACCGCCATGCCGCCATTGCCAAGTGCGGCGAGAAAGAAGAGCGGCGAGTAGTGCGCCCCAAGGTTCCGGCGCAGACCAAACCAGCGTGTCGTAACCTGCTGCATACGGGACATCCTCCTGGTGTGCAAAGGGCTGTTCAAGCTTTCGCAAGTGAGATGCACCCGATGTGCCCGTGGTTACAGCCGATACGGGCACATTTGCCAGAATTTTGGGTGATCGGGCAAAAAAAAGCCAGCGGGCGCCCAACCTGCTGGTTGAGCGCCCGCTGACCGTTGGTGACCTATGGCTCGTGGTCGTGGATCATCCAGCCGTAGAAATGGATGAAGTGGCCGCCGTGCCTGGTCAGGATCTGCGTGATCGGCTCCCAGTCGAGATGGTGATGGGCGCGCACGGCCACCACGCACTGCCCATCGTGGATGGCCTGCTCGTAGTGCGCCAGGTGCTCATACTCCGGGGTGAAGTGCTGCCAGGCGCGCAGCAGACGCACGAGCGGGCCGTGGCGCGTGCCCTCCGGGTCCAGGCAGGTACAACCCTGGTCACCGCCCAGCACACAGATGGCATCCTCGGCAAAGCCGGCCTCGCGCAGTTCGGCGACGATCGCCGGCACAGCGGCGGGATCGGGGACAATGCCCAGCACATGATGCATCGGATAAGTGAGGGCGCCACCCGTCCGGCGATGACGCTCAAGCAAGCGGGTACTCATGACAGCCTCCTTTGCGGCCCGGTCTCCAGGCTGTGGTGCGCCGCGGCGCTACCGGGCGGCTCGTAGGGACAGAGCACAAGCAGGGCGACCGCCCGGGTCGGGCCGCAGTTCTGCCAGCGATGGGGCAGCGTCGCCTCGAAGAGCAGGCTATCGCCGGCTTCGATGCGGAACTCCTGGCCGGCCACGTGGTAGGCGATGCACCCCTCCAGCCCGTAGACGAACTCCTGGCCGGCGTGCACGATTGGCTCGGGGCCGCTACCGGCCTCCGGGTCCAGCGTGAGCACCAGTGGCTCGATGCTGCGCTGGGCGATGCCCGCGCCGAGGTCGGCCAGGGCGCCGTGGGGAAAGGGAGTCGCGGGGGCCTGGCCGGCCCGGTGGTAGATGATCCGGCTCCGTGGCGCCTCGGGCTCGAAGAAGGCGCTGATCGGTACCTGCAGCGCCGCGGCCAGTTGCTGGAGCGTGCTGACACTTGGCGAGGATCGGCCGTGCTCGATCAGGCTGAGCGTGTTGACGGCCAGTCCACTGCGTTCGGCCAGCGCCTTGATCGAGAGTCGCCGCGCCTCGCGCAGCGCCCGCAGCCGCCCACCCACGTCGATCGGCTCGGCGGACACATCAGGTTGCTCGGGCATGTGCAGATCACGGGCTTCGATCAGTGGCGAGCCGACCCTGGTCATAGCCTGCTCCCTTCCACACACATAACCAGTGTTCCCACCAGTATTTTAGGTGCATCTGCCGCGGATGTGCATAATCATCCGGCATCTGCTGGTTGCACTGGTGCAATGGTTGGGTTAGGCACACGCCACGCTGGCCGCCTGTGGTGTGCTCTGCCGGCTCGGCGGCGCTACGTCCAGCCCCGGGCGGGCTGCGGGTGCGCTGCGCAGTTCGTAGAAGACCAGGATCGACCAGTGGCCACCCTGCGTCGTTGCGAGCGATGATTGCACTGCGTGTACCTGGACCGTGCTGAGGAAGGCGTTGAGGCGGGCCTCGTCCGCGCGTGCCTGCGCCGGAGCGAGCCGGATGATGAAGTGGCGGCACTGCATGGGGCGCTCCTGCTGTGATGATGCTACGTTGTTACCCATGAACCGCCGCAGGCGTGTCGCGGTTACGCCCCATAAGGCCGAAGCATTGGTTGCGCTAATGCTTCGGCCTTATGGGGCGGGGGCCAAGCCATCATAGCTGTCACTCTCGCCTCAGGCGACGACGTCCTGCTCGGCGCGCTCGCGAGCGCTGCCGATGCTGAAGTATTTGGCCTCAGGGTGGTGGACGACGATGGCCGCAGTGCTCTGCTCGGGCACGAGCTGGAAGGCCTCGGTGAGCGTGACACCGATCTGTTCGGTGGGCAGGATCTGGAACAGCTTGCCATGCTCCTCGAGATCGGGGCAGGCCGGGTAGCCCCAGGAGTAGCGCTTGCCCCGTCCCTCGCCCAGGCCGAGGCTCTGGCGCACCAGGCGGTTGGTGTACTCGGCGAGGGCCTCGGCCAGGCTCACTCCCAGGCCGTGGATGTAGTAGCTGCGGCTGTAGTCGCCCTGATGCTGCAGTTCCTCGGTGAGTTCGTCGACCCGTGCACCCATCGTGACGACCTGGAAGGCGGCCACGTCGTACTCGCCGCTCGCGACGCTCCGGAAGTAGTCGCTGAGGCAGAGCCGTTCGCGTTCGGGCTGGCGCGGAAAGACGAAGCGGGTCAGGACCGTGTTCCGGTCGGCCGGGTCGTAGACGATCAGGTCCTGGCCATCGCTCTGGACCGGGAAGTAGCCATAGACGACCCGTGGCTCGAGCCAGCCGTCGCGCTCGGCCTCGCGGACGAGATCACGCACCATCTGGTCGAACTGCGCCTTGAGGCGCTCCCACTCTGCACCCTTTGCGTTCTTCGCTCCCCACTGCAGCCGGTAGAGGGCGTTGCGGTCGAGACAGACGACCACGTCGGCCAGACGGATGCGCCCGGTGGCGCGCGGCCCCCAGAAGGGTGGCGTGGGCACCGGCACATCCTGGCGCACCGCCGAGCGTACCTGCGCGCCGTGCTGACTGGCCTTGCCGAGGGCCTCAAGCGCCACGCGCCCGGTCTGGCGCTGCTGCAGCACCGTCGCGGCCTCGGCAAGTGTGTTGGCGACGAAGCCCGCGCGTTGCGCCGGGTCGCTGAGCCGGTCCATGGTCTCAAGGCCCTCGAAGGCGTCTTTGCAGTAAAAGACGCCGGCTGCGTAGGGCTCCTCCTCGCCGACGAAGCTGATGCGCTGGCCATACTGGCGGTTGATCGCCGCGCCGCCCACCAGCACCGGGAAGCTCAGGCCGCGCTTGTGCAACTCCTGCACGATCAGCGGCATCTGCTTGGAGGTGCTGACCAGCAGCGCGGAGAGCCCGATCGCATCGGCACCCACCTCCACGGCCTTCTCGATGATTGTGTTCGCCGGCACCTGTTTGCCCAGGTCGTAGACGGTGTAGCCGTTGTTCGAGAGGATGGTATTGACCAGGTTTTTGCCGATGTCGTGGACATCGCCGTAGACCGTGGCGAGGACGACCTTGCCCTTGGTGGCGCCGTCAAGCTTGTCGAGATACTGCTCGAGGCGGGCCACGGCCTTTTTCATCACCTCGGCTGACTGGAGCACGAAGGGAAGGATGAGCTGGCCGGCACCGAAGAGATCGCCAACCTCCTTCATCGCGGGCAACAGCACCGTGTTGAGCAGGTCGACTGCGGCGCGGCCCTGGGGCGAGGCGCCCTCGGCATCGCGCTGCTGCACCGCCGGGTCGGCCAGCGCCAGCCCCACTGCACGCAGGCGCAGATCGACGGCGGCGTCGATGTCCTCCTCAACCCCCTCCTTCTTGCGGTGCAGGATCTTCCAGTGCAGCCGCTGATCCACGCTGAGCTCGGCAGTGGGATCGCTACGCTCACCCTCCCTGGTGGCCTGGTTCTGCTCGTAGTAGGCGATGAAGCGGGCCAGGGCATCGTCGCGGCGGTTGAAGATCAGATCCTCGCAGAGCGTCCGCTCCTCGGCCGGGATCTCGGCGTAGGGGGTGATGTGGGCCGGGTTGATGATCGCCGTGTCGAGGCCGGCGGCGACAGCGTGGTAGAGGAAGACCGAGTTGAGCGCGGCGCGCGCGTGGGCTGCGACGCCGAAGCTCAGGTTGCTCACGCCGAGCGTGGTGAAACAGCCGGGGATGTGCTGCTTGACCAGGCGGATGCCCTCGATCGTCTCGACGGCGGCGTTGCGCAGTTCCTCCTGGCCGGTCGTGATCGGGAAGGTGAGCACGTCGAAGATCAGCGCCTCGGCGGGGATGCCATACTCGTCCTGGGCAATCTGGGCGATACGCTGGGCAATGGCCAGCTTGCGCTCGCGCGTATGGGCCATGCCCTCCTCATCGATGGTCATCGCCACCGTTGCGGCGCCGTAGCGGGCCACCAGCGGCAGCCCCTTGTCGAGCTTCTCGCCGCGGCCGCCCTCCAGCGATACCGAATTGACCACAGCGCGCCCGGGGTACATCGCCAGGGCGGCCTCGAGCACATCAGCCTCGGTCGTATCGATGACCAGCGGCAGTTCGATGTTCATGGTCAGCTTCTTGAGCAGGGTGACCATCTGCTCCTTCTCGTCGGCGCGTTCGGTCATGGCCACGCAGACATCGAGCAGATGGGCGCCGCTGTCGACCTGCTCGCGGGCGACCTCGAGCACGCCGTCGTAGTCGTCGTTGAGCAGCAAACGCTTGACCTTGCGTGAGCCGAGGGTATTGACCCGTTCGCCGATCATGGTGAGCGTCAGGTCCTGCTTGAGCGCGGCGGCGCGGATCCCCGAGGAGACGCTGGGGATATACTCGATCTGGCGCGGGGCGGGTGGGCAGTCGTAGCCGACCTCGGCGCGCAGCCGCGCGATATGGGCCGGCGTGGTGCCACAGCATCCGCCAACCACGCCGACGCCATACTCGTGCACGAACTCGCCTAAGATGCGGGCGAAGGGTTCGGGCTCCATGGGGTAAACGGTCTGGCCATCGACTTCGAGCGGCAGGCCGGCGTTGGGGATGCAGGAGATCGGCTTGCGCGCGTGCGCGGTGAGATACTGGATGGCGGCGCGCATATGCTCGGGGCCGGTAGAGCAGTTGAGGCCGATCACATCGACGGGCATGGCCTCGAGCGTGGCGATCAGCGCGGGCACATCGGTGCCGAGCAGCATGCGCCCCGAGAGGTCGAGGAAGACCTGGGCCTGCACGGCGATGTCGGGCCGGTTCAGCTCAGCCTTGGCGCGGCGGATGCCGTCGAGCGCAGCCTTGACCTCGAGAATATCGACGCTGGTCTCGACCAGCAATACATCAACGCCGCCGCTGATCAGCCCGATCGCCTGCTCGCGAAAGATGTCACTCAGTTCGGCAAAGCTGATATCGGCCAGGGCCGGGTCATCGGAGGAGGGCAGCTTGCCGGTGGGACCCATCGAACCAGCCACGTAGCGAGGGCGGCCATCCCGGGACTCGAAGCGATCAGCGACGGAGCGGGCAAGCGCGGCGGCGGCGCGATTAATCTCGAGGGTGCGCTCGCCCAGCCCCCACTCCTCGAGCCGCAGGCGGGTTGACTGGAAGGTGCAGGTCTCGAGCACATCGGCGCCAGCCTCAAGGAACGAGGCGTGGATCTGGGCGATCACATCGGGGCGCGTAATCACGAGGTAGTCACGGTTGCCGTAGGTGCGTTCGCCACCATAATCCTCGGCGGTGAGTGTGAAGTTGTCGATGCTGGTGCCCATCGCGCCGTCATAGATCAGGACGCGCTCATGCAGGGCTTCAAGGTAGGTGGGCCTGGTCACGGCGGTGGTGCTCCTCGGGCGCCGGCTGGCGCAAAAAAACCTTCACCTGCTCGTGTGAAGGCTGCTCTGACCCTCGTGATCGATGCTATCCGTTCGCTGGGCTGGAGTATAGCACGGCGTTGGCAGGCGTGTCAATGCGGTCAGGCGACCGTGGAGATCCTGTCCCCCGCCGTGATCGCTTTGCCTCTGGCGAGTGCTCGCCCACGGCGTATACTTGAGCCAGGAGGAGATCCGTAGCGTATTAATGACGCTTTCCGGCGGAGGTTCCTATGGCAACCCGGCTGATCCGGCTTGATCCGGTCGATGCGGCCTGGTACCACCTGGACCGCCCGGTCAATGAGACGCTGGTGACCGGTCTGGTGCTGACCGCAACTCCGCTACCGTTGGCCGGCCTGCGGGCGCTGATCGAGCAACGGCTGCTGCCGTTTGCCCGCTTTCGCCAGCGGGTGGTCGAGCATGGTTTCCCGATGGCGTTGCCCCACTGGGAGCTGGATCCCGACTTCGATCTCGATCGCCATCTACATCATGTTGCCCTGCCCGACCCGGGCGATATGCCGGCGCTGTTTGAACTGGTGGGCGACCTGGTCTCGACGCGGCTCGATCACGAGCACCCGCTCTGGCAGGTCCATCTGGTCGACCGGGTCGGCCAGGGGAGCGCGCTGGTCTTTCGCTATCACCACTGCCTGGCGGATGGCACGGCGATGATGGCCCTGGTGAGCAGGATCTGCGACGGCGAGGCTGACGCGCCGCTGCCCCCGCCGCCGGCGCCTGAAGCGCCCGCGCAGCCGGGCAACTGGCTCGACCCGTTCGTTCGTCCGGCGCTCCAACTGGCTGAGCAGTCGTCCCGGGTGATCGATGCCGTGGGCAGAGGGGTGCAGCAGGTGACGCACCCCGAGCAGGTGCTTGACCAGGTGCGCACTGTGGCCGCCGGGATCGGCACGGCCGTGATGGCGGTGATCAAGCCTGCCGATCCGCCGTCGCCGCTGCGGGGCAGCTTGAGCGGCAAGCGACGGGTGGCGTGCTCCGAGCCGTTGCCGGTGGCGCAGCTCAAGGCGATCGGGAAAGCTACCGGCACGAAAGTGAATGATGTGCTGATCGCGGTGACCACCGGGGCGATCCGGCAGTATCTGCTGGAGGCCGGCGCCGATCCGCAACGCTTGCAGATGCGGGCCGTCGTGCCGATCGACCTCCGCGCGCCCGAGCGCGCGCTGGAACTGGGCAACGCCTTCGGCCTGACCTACCTGGATCTGCCAGTGGGGGTGGCCGATCCGCTTGAGCGGCTGGCCCGGGCCAAAGCGGGAATGGAGGCGCTCAAGTGCTCGCCCGAGGCGCTGGTCTTCCTGAACATCCTGGCGCTGTTCGGCCAGACCCCGAAGCCGGTCGAGGACATCGTGTCGGATCTGTTCAGCAGCAAGGGGACGGTGGTGCTGACCAACGTGGTCGGCCCGCAGCAGCCGCTCTACCTGGCCGGCAGCCCGATCGCCCGGCTCAGCTTCTTCGTCCCGCACCCGGTGAGCCTCGGGGTGGGCATCAGCCTGCTGAGCTACAACGGCGAGGTGGTGCTGGGCGTGATCAGCGATGCCGAGGTTCTGGCCGAACCGGCGCGGATCAGCGATCGCTTTGCGAGCGAAGTTGCCGCCCTGCAGGCGAGGGTCGAGCGATGAGGCGATGAGGCGAGGAGGCGGTAATCGTCACCTTGTCACCTTGTCACCTCCTCGCGCCCTCCGTGCCGAGGGGTTTGCACCCGTAACCGGGCTGTAACTCACCTGCGTAGGCTGGCAGCGTTGTTCTCAGAGCCTGCTGCGGCTCTGTAACGTGCACGATGTGCCACTGGCGACCAACGTTGCCACGGCCGATTGCATCATCGCGGCCATCGATGTACGTGCTCCACTCGTGCACACGCTGGTTGAGGCCAATTAAACATCCGTTTCGGTGTCGGTCGTCGCGGCGACGTTGCCGATCACCATCTCGGGGCGGCGCTGCCCGCGACCGGCGCCGGGGTCCGATCTGCTACAATGACGCGGATGGCGCGACAGCAGAGCGGGAGACCCCGGTGAATGGTCAGTCGGTGGCCGGCCTGGCCCTTGTCGCCCTGGCCGTGGTGGTCGCGGCGGCCCTGGTGGCGGCCAGCGTGCTGATGCCGCGCCCCTGGGCGGCCACGATCGGCGCGGTGGGTGACGCCTACCTCATTAGTAACGCCTTCCCGCCCGAACGGAGCGGCGATCTGCCGCTGCGCTGGACGCGCGATGTCACTCGCCTCACGCCCTATGGTGCCTACCCCGGCCCGGTCGTCCTGGAGTTACGGCTCTATCGCGACCCGGAGGGCACCGCCGGACGCCCCTGGCCGCTGGAGCTGCGCCACGGCTCCGCACCCCCGATCACGTTTGCGGCGACGCCAGGCTGGCGCCGCTATGCCCTGGCGCTGCCGCCCGGCGCCGTGACCAGTCCGCTTAGTCTGGGTGGGCCGACCTTCCAGCCGGCGGGCAGCGACGCCCGTGCGCTTGGCGTGGCCCTGGCTGAGTTGCGCGTTGTGCCCCTGGCGGGTACGGCCCCCTGGGGCTACGCGCTCGGGCGCGCGCTCTGGCTCGGCTGCCTGCTGGCCCTCGCCAGCGCCGCGGCGTGGCTGCTCGATGCCTGGGCAATCGGCGCGCCGGGGGTGTCAGGCCGGGAGCGAGGGCGTCCCGCCCTCGTCAGCGTTCGAGGGCAAGCTGCCCGCGCTTCGTACCCCGGCCGCCTCTGGCGAGTTGTGGCCTTTACTGCGGGGCTGGGGGCGGCCCTGGTGATCTGGGCCTGGCTCGGGCCGCGCTCATTCGCGTGGGCGCTGCCGACGCGCTGGACCGCGATCGCCTGGCTGGCTGCGCTGTTGATGATGGCCGGCGTGCTCTATGCACAAAGGCTCACCCTTGCGCAACTTGCCGGCCGGCGCGGGGGCCGGCTCGGCTGGGCTGTGGCCCTGCTCATGGCCCATGGCGCGTTGCTGGCGCCCCTGCCGGCGCCTGTGACTCAGCTGGCGGCGCTGGTGCTACTGCTTGCGCCGGGCGCCCTGGCGGCACTGGCGCTCACGGCTGGCGATGCCGACGGCGCGGAGCAGGGCTTTCTCGCCGTGGCGGGCGGCGTCGGCGTGGCGGCGCTGCTGGTGCTGGGGCTGCACGCCCTGCCCGGGCCGTTGCCCTGGTGGCTGCTGCTGCTCGCCGCCGATGGGCTTAGCCTCGTCGGGCTGTGGGCCTGGGCACGGCAACCCGAAGCGCCACTGCAGGCGGCGACGCGGCCCTGGCAGTGGTTGCTGCTGCCAATGCTGGTAGCTGTCACGACTCGGCTGTGGGGGCTGGGCACGGCCCAGTTCCAGGGCGACGAGGCCTACGCCATGCTCCTGGCCCGGGGGGTCGTGTACGGCCAGGAGGACATCCTGCTGGTGCATCTGAAGGGCCCGCTGGAGGCGCTGTTGCCCGCC
>DAOUBZ010000427.1:0-12634 GCA_034432515.1 Chloroflexaceae bacterium
AGACCCTCGGCTTCGCCGGCTTCTTCGCCGTCTTCCTCGACTGGCAGACGCCCGCCGGGTCGAGCGCCCGCTGCCCGGTGCTGCTCAAGCCCGCAGTGCACATTCGCGCCGAGGCCCCCGCGCCGGCCTGGGAGGGCCGCAGCGCGCTGAAGAAGCTGACCGCCGCGCCATCGTCGGCCTTCGCCTTCGTCGAGACACTGGGCCTCGGCTACGCACTGGGCCTCGTCGGCGACGCGCTCGCCCGGCTGACCGCGCCGCGCGCGGATGAGGGGCAGGTGCCCTTTGTGCTCGACTCCGACGGAATGAGCGGGCTCAGCGTGGCGCAACGCGTTGACATGGCCGCGCTGATCCTCAAGAACATGGGCCTGCGCCAGCGCTACGGCCGCATCGTGCTACTGGCCGGCCACGAGGGCTGCAGCGAGAACAACCCGCACCAGGCCGGTCTGGACTGCGGGGCCTGCGGCGGGCACGGCGGGGCGCTCAACGCCCGCATCGCCGCTGCGGTGTTGAACGACCCCCAGGTGCGCGCGCAGCTGCCCGAGCGCGGCTTCCACGTGCCGGCCGATACCTACTTCGTCGCCGGTGTGCACGACACCAGCACCGACGAGGTGCGGCTGCTCGACACCGGGCGCATCCCGGCCAGCCACCAGACCGATCTCGCGCAGTTGCGAGCCTGGCTCGGCGAGGCGGCGGTCGCCACCCGCCTGGAGCGCGCCCAGGC
This sequence comes from Chloroflexaceae bacterium, assembly GCA_034432515.1. Taxonomy (GTDB): domain Bacteria; phylum Chloroflexota; class Chloroflexia; order Chloroflexales; family Chloroflexaceae; genus JACAEO01. The sequence continues at coordinate 722 of DAOUBZ010000427.1, forward strand.
CCTCGGCATCGCCCAGGGCGACCCGGAGCTGGTCAGCCGCCAGATCAGCCGCCGCGCCCGTGACTGGTCAGAGGTCCGCCCTGAGTGGGCGCTGGCGCGCAACGCGGCCTTCATCGCTGCGCGGCGCGCCCGCACCCGCGGCGTGGCGCTGGAGGGTCGTGCCTTCCTCCACGAGTACGACTGGACCACCGACCCCGACAACTCCATCCTGACCCTGATCCTCACCGCGCCCGTCGTCGTGGCCTCGTGGATCAACCTGCAGTACTTTGGCTCCACGGTGGACAACGCCCATTTCGGCTGCGGCACCAAGACCATCCACAACCGCGTTGGGAAGCTGGGCGTGGTGCTGGGCAACGGCGGCGACCTGCGGACGGGCCTGGCGCTACAGTCGGTGCAGGGGCCGGATGGGCGCTGGTACCACGAGCCGCTGCGCCTGCAGGTGGTGGTCGAGGCCCCGCGCGAGCGCATCGAGGCCGTGATGCAGCAGCACGCCGTTGTGCGCGACCTGGTGGAAAACGGCTGGCTGCGGCTCTTCGCGCTGGACCCCGACGGCGCCGGTGCGACCCGCTGGGTTCCCGGCGCCGGCTGGGAGGAGTAAACGCAGAGGGGCGTGGGGAAACCAGGTTACCCCGCGCCCCCCTGCTTGATTAGACATAATGTTGGATTTGCACGACAAACCGCCGGAAGAGGTATCACCGTCGTACGAGCGGGAGCGCCACGCGGCCCGGGCGGGCCTCTGTCCACGGACCGGCGGGTGCGAACAGCACGTACATCCCGAGTGTCCGCACCTCTGCGACCAGCGTGCGCTGGGCCTCATCGACACGGCTCGTTACTGGCTCCCAGGTGCGCTGGGTCGGATTCCAGTGAAAGATATTCAGCCCTGCCGGGAGCCGGCCGTTGACCAGCGCGTCATCGTAGCGCAAGCTCAGCACGGCCGGCTGCTCCAGGCTCACAACCGCCCCTGAGGCGGTGATGTCGTACGGTTCGCCAACGACGACATGCCCGGTAGGCGGGGCACCAGGGAGTGATCCTGGCGCCATCACCACCAGATAGCTCTCCTGTCCTGGCAGGCTTCCCGGGCCACCGTTGAGCCACAAGTTACCATCGTTCGAGAAGACCTCCCAGGCCCCACGCGGCTCGATCCGCTGCAGCCGGTAGAAGGTCTGGATGACCGCCCGATCCCCACCCACCCGGCGGTCGGCCCGCAGCTGCCCGCTGCCCCGCGCCGTGGCGCTGAAGCTGATCCGCGCCTCGTAACCTTCGCGCACGGCGCTGTAGCTCAGCTCCGGCGACCGGCTGATATCACTGTCAGGGGCCGAGATCAAGACGGTGGGATCGGTGTCCGGGGCAAAGTTCTGGAGCAGAATGAGCAGTTCAATCTGTCCGGCGCCGGCCGGCCCTGGAGCTGCAACCAGGCGCAGATGCGGAAGGGCGCCGTCGGTGGCCAGCCCAGCGCTTCCCACCGTTCGGAGCGGCAGGACCAGATCCAGGCTGGCGCCAACATCAATGCGCCCCCCCAGCGCCCCATCAGCGGAAGCGGCGCGTAACACATCACCGGGTTCGGCGCCGTAGACGCTTAACTGGCCCGCGCCATTCGTGAAGCCCTGACCGATGACCCGTCCATCGCGCTTGTAGAGCGCCACGATCGCGCCACGATGCCCGGCGCCGTCAGGATTGATAACGGTGAGGTTTAGCGCTGGACGCTGAATCTCCGGTCCGGGTGTCCGGATCTCAGGCAGATCCAGTACACCGTTCGGCAGTTCGGCAGGGCCGGCCACCACTCCGCCTCGTTCAGCGGGCGTTCTTATGCGCCAGCGGTTGCGTGCGCTCGTATCGACATAACGACGTGCCAGGGTCTCCCATGCCGACTCGCCGTTGAGCTGCACCTGGGCCGTGAGGGTGCAGAGCTCACTCCAGAGACCGGGCACATCGCGCATTGACAGTTCGCTGCTGGTGTACTGGTAGTCCATAACGCTGGCGTTCGTCGCACTGCGGGCCGGATCGCGATTAGCCGGACCGGTGCAGCTGGTGGGGCGCTCACCGGCAAGGTTGCCGCCGGCATCGAAGCGATAGCCGAAATACTCATCGTAGAGGAAGAGCCCGTAGTGGCCGAATTCATGGGTCAGGGTGCGGTAGCCGTCGGACGCGTCCCATGGTCCCTGGTTTCCACTGCGTCCATCCCAGGCCCGGCCAACGCGGATCACGTGCGCCTTGTCGCTCGAAAGGATGCCGCCAACAAACGCGTGGGGCCGTACCACATTGTTGGTCGCGATCTGGATGTCGGCATCGGTCCAGTACCTGGCCCCGGTGTAGATGCTCACCTGTCCGAAGGCCATCTGGCCGTCACTCAGATCGTAGAGAACATCCGACGCGGCCTGCATGGCGCGCCGGATCTGCTCGACATACGCGGCATCGGCATCCCACTCGATCGAGACCACCAGGTTGAACAGGACCAGCGCGCTGGTCGGGGCAATGGAGAGGTCGGTGCGGCCTGGCGATCGCGCAACTGTCGTCAATTGCAGTGCGCCGTCCTCCTGGACACCCAGACTGGTGGTGTAGATCCGGTAGGCCCAGGCGTCGTGACCTGCGCGGGCGCTCGGCTCCTCGTGCTGGAGGGCCATGGCGACCAGCTGATCGCCGACCTGCGATCCGGTCAGGATCAGATTGCCGGCCGAGTCGGTCAGGCGCAGGCGCCCTTCTGCGTCGCGTACCTGCATCCCGTTGCGAAAGATCGTCGCCCCGGCCACCGGTCGCCCGTCGACGCCGGTCACGCGCACGTAGGTCTCGTCCGGGCCGGGCAGCGGTGGTACGAGCTGAATATGGTACAGGCCGCCACTGGTGGTTCCGGCGAACAGCACCCCGTCACCACGTGGGTCAAGGGCCAGGGTGCTGACGAAGAGATTCCCCAGCCCGTCGTTCAGGGGGTTCCACTGCTCGCCGCCGTCGCGACTCTGAAAGACGCCGCCGCCCCAGGTGCCTGCATAGAGCGTGCGCGGGTCGCCTGGATCGACCACCAGGTCACGGATGACGGTGTTGCTCAGGCCACTGTTGATCGCCGTCCAGGTTGCGCCGCCGTCGGAGCTCTTCTGCAGCCCCTCGCCGTCCGTGCCCACGTACACGATGCGCGAGTCGCCGGGGTCAACCGCCAGGGCGCTGACCAGGCTGCTGGTGAACACTTTGCTCCAGCTGACGCCGTAGTCGCGGGAGCGATAGACGCCATCGCTCTGCGCGGCTGGTTGCTGATTCACGAGCCCGGCATAGACGGTGCCGTCGCTGGGGGCGAGCGCCAGATCGCGGGTGTCGGCGAGAGACAGCGCCAGGGTCCAGGTCCCGCCGCCATTGGTGGAGCGGTAGAGCCGATCTGCGGTACCGCCGGCGTAGACCCGATTGGGTTCTGCCGGATCAATCGCCCAGGCGCGAATGTCGCCAAGCTCCGCCAGCTGGCTCCAGCCGGTGCCACCGTCGATACTCTTATACGCATAGGCTACGTTGCTGGCATAGAGCGTGGTTGGGGTACGCGGATCGACGGCCAGGGTCGGCGGGTCGACATAACCGAAATCGTAGAGCGGTTCCCAACTGATGCCGCTGTTGTTGCTCCGGAACACGTCACCAAAGGCAAGGGTGGCGTAGACGCGCCCCGGGGTGCCTGGATCGGTGACCACCTGGCCGACGGTCACCCCGGCAAAACCCGATTGCACCCAGCGCGGCGCCTCCTGGGCCACGGTCGGCCCTACCAGGAGCATGGTGCTGATGAGGCTACAGCAGAGTATGATCACCCCCGCCAACCGCACCCACGGACTTGGTACTTGCGGCATGGTCTTCTCCTGCGTAGACAAGGTTCCGGCGGCTTTCTGGTTGAAGCCATGTCTTGGCGGTGCATCCGGTGAATCCCGGTACAAATGTGTCAGGTGCGGCAACGCAGGCCAGCGTGTGAATCCCCGCAGGCTTCGCTGCCGCGCCTGACAGGTTTCTTTGCGGATGAACCACTTAGCGCGCAACAACCGGCAGGTACAAACCCTGGCGATCCGCCGTGCCCTGCCACGTAAGACGCCAGGTGACGAGCCCCGGTCGCGCCCCGTCGGGCGCGGTCGTCAGCCGGGCGCGCAGCCGCAGGGCCGGGTGCTCCTCGGTGGTGATGGTCGTGAGATCGGCTCCGCTGACCAGATCCTCGGCCAGGAGGCGACCATCGGCGCTCAGCAGGTCGATCGCCAGGCGCGCCCCCGGCGGGACAACGGCCTCGTAGCTCAGGCTGCCCCACCTACGCGCCTCCGTGGCGGTGATCTGCCGCGATACGGCGACACCCTGGCCTGTGGTCGGCACCAGCGCCGGGTCGCCCGCAATCACCCCGAGGTCTACCTCGCTGCTCATGGCCGGATCGAGCCCTTCGAGATCACCGAAGTGGTCACGCCAGGCTGGTCCGCTCATCAGCGTATAGGCCCCGAACCGGCGTGTATCGCTGGCCACGCGGGGATTGTCCCCATCGGCCAGGAATACTCCGCCCAGTGGTTCCCAGCGCCGCCCGGCCGGATCCCAGACGACGACCTCCAGCGTATGCGGATCAAGCGACCCGAGTTGCTCAGGGGTGTAGCCCAGGCTGAGGGCCATCGGCCGGTCGGTGACAAGCAGCGAACCGGACGCGCGCACACTGTAGGTGTCTCCGACGATGCGGTAGCCGGCGGGCGGTGGCGCGGGCGGCGCGTAGCTCGGAACCATCGCGATGTAGCCATCTGCCGGCAAGGTCGCCGGGTTGATCAGGCCCAGCCTCAGCCTGCCGTCCGGTGAGTCAAGCTGGACCGGGCGGTCGCTCCGCACGAAGTCGCGCGAGAAGACCACGGGGGCCGTCTCTAAGCCCAGGGTCGTGGTAATATGCATCTCACCCGCGGTGGAGACGCCAGGCGTGAACCCGGCCACCGTCGAGGCATACAGGTCGAGCGTTTGTGAATAGCTCATCGTCCAGCTGCCCTTGTCGTGACCGGGGCCGATGCCGAGATTGACGAACACCGTGCCGCCTGGCCTCGTGACGCCACCGGCCTCGACGTAGAGCGCCGTGCCGTCCTCGGCCGGGATCAGGTTCAACACCGGGGCAAATGTCGTGTCGGCAGGCCCGCTGTCGCTCATCGCCCGCGTGCTGGGGAGGCTGACCAGTACCGCCGCCAGAGCCAGCAGGGTGAGTACAATCCACCGCGCTCCCCGTCGCATAGCACGCCCTCCGTTGCTTCAAGGTTGAGGATGAACGGCCCGCCGCCAGAACTGATCGCAGACTTCTTCGCGGCCCTGCAGCGACGTGCCCTCGATGCGTGTCGCGCCATTCTGGATACCCTCGCAGCTACGGGCCCGGACGACACGGGCTGGCACACCTACTTGCGCGGTATCTTCGCCTACGAGGCCGATCACGACTGGGCACGCGCCGAAGCGGCGTTCCGCCTGGTGATAACGCTGGCTGCTGATCCGCTGCTCCGTGCCCGCGCCCGGCTGGCTCTTGGGCGCAGCCTGGACGTCCAGGGCCACTGGGATGCGGCGCTGGACGCCTTCGCCCAGGCCCGGGCCGACTTCGTCGAACTCGATCTGCTCGTTGAGGAGGCCAAGGCCCTCAAGCAGCTGGCGATCACCACCAACCGGGCCTTCAGTCGGGGCGACTACGGCCCCACGACCCTGGTGCAGGCCGTTACCTATGCCCAGCAGGCGCTGGAACTGGTCGCCGGGCTGGACCAGGGCGACCCGGCGATTGCCTGGCTCGTGGGGTCGATCTGGAATACGCTCGGGCTCATCCACCGCAATCAGGGTGACCTTGCTGCCGCGGCGGATTGCTACATGCGCGACCTGGCCATCTGCCGGGCCAATCACGACCGCTACGGCATGGGCCTGACCCTCGGCAACCTCGGCGAGATTGATCATCTGCGCGGACCGGCGTTCTGGCCCGCCGCTCGTGAAACCTACCTGGAGGCGCTGGCTACCATCCGGAGCTTCAACGAGCCCTACGAAGAAGCCGAGGTGCTGGCCAATCTGGGGTTTCTGCACCGCGAGATGGGCCAGTTCGACGCCGCACTGGCATGGTTCGATGCGGCGTTGGAGCAGCTTGAGCGCCTGCGGGCCGCGGTCTCGAGCGATCAGGCCCGCAGCGGCTTTTTCGCCACGGTGGTGGACACCTACGCCCACGCCGTGCTCTGCGCCGTTGCCGCCGGTGATTACACCCGGGCCTTTGCCTACCTCGAACGGGCCCGCGCGCGGGCCTATCTCGATCTGCTGGCCGCCGAAGGCCTGCGTGGCGCGGAGCCGACGCGACCCGCCGGCCTCGCGGCGATCCAGGCGGCCCTGCCCCCCGATGCGGTGCTGCTGGCCTATTTCACCTGTGGCCTGCCCGAGACCCTCGAGGCTCGCCCCTGGCCGGGCGTCCAGCGCCATCGCTTTCCGCCGCCGCGTACGCTGCTCTTTGCCGTCACCCGTGAGGCGCTGGCCGTCCACACGCTCGACCTGGACCCCGCGGCGTTGCGGCCGGCCAGTCTTGAGGCACCGGTCGAACGTCACCTGCTCGCGCCAGAGATCCGCGCCGCGCTGTATGCCCGGCTGATCGCGCCCGCCACCCCGCTGATCGCGGGGCGACGCCGCGTCTTTCTGGTCCCCCACGGCCCACTCCACTATGTGCCCTTCCAGTCGCTCATCGCCCCCGATGGGGAACCATTGCTCCGCCCGGGCGGCCCCACGATCGTCTATGGACTCAGCGCCACCGCGCTCTTCGCCGCGGCGCCGGCACGACCCATGCGCTTCACCGCTACATGCCTGGCCCTGGGTTACAACGGCGCGCGCCCGCGCCGGCTGCGCTTCGCCGAGGGCGAGGCCCGAAGCGTCGCCCAACGGGCCGCTGGCCACGCCCTCGTGGGCCCCGAGCCGAAGCTCGCAACCTTGCGGAGCACGGCTGCGATGTACCGCTGGCTGCATTTCTCCTGTCATGGGGCCTTTGTCCCCGAACGTCCCCTGACCTCCGGACTGCAGATCGGCGCTACCGAACGCCTGACAGCCCAGGAGGTCGCTGCTCGCCTGCAGTTGAACTGCGATCTTGTCGTATTGAGCGCCTGCGAGAGCGGTCTGAGCCGCGTCCGGCGCGGCGACGACCTGGTCGGCCTGGTGCAGGCCTTTCTGAGCGCCGGGGCCGGTGCGGTGCTCTGCTCGCTCTGGCAGGTGGACGAACTGTCGACCCGCATCCTGTTCGAGCTGTTCTATGAGCGCCTCCTGGTTGGTGCGCCGCCCGCGACCGCCCTGGCTGCCGCGCAGCACACTCTGCGTGCCATGACCCGTCCCCAGGTGGAAGCCATCACCCGGCAGTTGATCACCCAGGATCTGCTGCCATCCATCTTTGCGGCAGCGCCGATGCCTTCCGTCCGTGGCGCCGGGAGCGTCACTGACGATGCTCCCGGCGCCGAGCGGCCCTACGCCGATCCCGTCTTCTGGGCGCCGTTCATTCTGGTCAGCGGCGCAGGAGCGGGAGATAGAGGATCTGATCAAGGATCGGAGGATCGCCAGCATCACCCGTCGTGACCGTGACTCGCGCCAGCCCGCCGACTCCCGCTGCGCCGACATCCTCCACCGTGACCGTTTGTGGCCCCGGGCTACGCAGCGTGACCGTAAGGCTACGCACCCCACGGTCCTCCGCGGTGAAGCGATAGTCCGGCGGCAGCGTGGCCTGCCCATCGCTGCTGGTGACCCGCACCGTCCCGCGGTAGCCGGAGGCCAGGGCGCCGCCGGAGTCGCGGGCCCGCACCGTCACGATGAGCGGCGTATCGCGCTGGACCCGCGCTGCGGCTGCCACCTCGAACTGTGTTACGACCGTGACGGTGGCTGCTGCGCTGTCGGTACTGGCGCCGGGTTCATTGGTGATCCGCACCCAGAAGCTGGTGTTCTCCGCAAGCGCCGGCGTCGTAAAGGTCGCGGCTGTTGCTCCGTCCACGGGGTTGCGCGTATCGCCGCTCGCCCCACGGTACCACTGGTAGCTGAGGGCCGTCGCATCACTGGCCGCAACGCTCAGCGTCGCCTGCCCGCCGCGGCTGATCGTCTGCCCGCCCGGCTGCGTACTGATCTGCGGCCGCGGGACGATCTGGTAGGTCTGGAGCCCGGCCCCGCTCGCGCCGGCGTACAGCGTGGCGGAGTCGAGCGGGTTGAGGGCCAGGGCGTTGGTGAAGCGTTCGGGCCAGCCCGCAGCAAGCCGCTCCCAGCTTGCGCCGGCATCGCTCGAACGATAGACCCCGTCGGAGCGGCCGAGGTAGAGCGTGGAGGCCGAGGCCGGATCGATCACAATTGCGCTGAGCTGGCTGTTTACGCCGGCGGGCTGGGAAACCCCGCTCCAGCTCGCCGCGCCGTCGGTGCTGCGCCAGAGAGCCGTTCCGTTGCTGGCGTAGAGTGTGCTCGGCGCCGAGGGAGCGATAGCCAGGATGCTGACCCCGGTACTGCTCGAGAGACCGTTGTTCGCCGCCGTCCAGCTAGCGGCGCTGTTGGTGCTCCGGTAGACGCCGCCTTCGGTGCCGGCGTAGATCGTCGTTGGTGTCTGCGGGTCGAGCGCCAATGCCAGCACCCTGGTGTTATCGAGGCCCGTGGTTGCCAGGTTCCAACTCGAGCCCGCGGTTGTGGAACGGTACACGCCGCTGGTGAATTGCCCACTGGATCCCATGTAGAGGTTCGCAGGGTTCTGCGGATCGATGACCAGGCTGTTGACCAGGACAAAAAACAGGAATCCCGGATCGATCGAACTCCAGCTGGCGCCGCCGTCGGTGCTCCTGAAGGGGCCGGCCGGCGTGCCGGCGTAGATCGTCGTTGGCGTCTGCGGATTGATCGCCAGGACGTTGATGCCTGTTACCGGCTGGTTTTCGTTGTAGACCAGGCCGTTCATAGCCCGTTCCCAACTGGCGCCGCCGTCGGAGCTGCGCAGGAGTTGCCCGCCCCACGTCCCGGCATACATGATTGCCGCATTGGACGGGTGCAGGGCCAGGGCGGTGACCGTGCTGGCGGTCAGCCCGCTGCTGGCGCCACCCCAGCTCGTCCCGCCGTCCGTGCTGCGGTAGACCCCGGCGCCAAAGGTGCCGAGGTAGTGGTTTGCCCCCGGCCCGAAGGCGAAGGCCGCGACGGACAGCGGCGGCAGGCCCCCGCTGATCGGGCTCCACGACCCGGCGCCGTTGGTCGAGCGGAAGAGCCCACCAATTGTCCCGGCGTAGACTGTGGATGGGGTCTGAGGATCGACCGCAACTGTGTTCACCCAGGTACTGGTAAGACCCGCGTCGGCGGCGCTCCAGGTGGCGCCGCCATCCAGGCTTCGGTAGATCCCCGCATCGCTCACCGTGGCGGCGTACAGGATCTGGCCGTTGCCGGGATCAACCGCAACCCGGTAGACCCGCGTGTCGTCCGGCATCCCGGTGTTGGAACGGGCCCAGGTCACCCCCCCATCGGATGAGCGGAATACTCCCGTGTAGGTTCCAGCATAGAGGATTGCGGGATTGGTCGGGTCAACCGTCAGGCCGAGGACCGTCTCCGGAAAGCCAGGCCCGCTGGAGATCTGGCGCCAACTGGCCCCGCCATCGGTGGTGCGGTCGATGCCAAATGAGCGGGCGGCGTAGAGGGTGGCCGGCGCCGAGGGGTCCATCGCCAGGGTGTCAACGGAGCCGGAGCTACTTCCCTGGTTGATCGGCGTCCAGCTCAGGCCGCTGTCGGTGGTTCTGAAGACACCATCACGGGCGCCGACATAGGCTGTGGCCGGCGCAGTTGGATCCAGCAGCACGCTGTTGAGGTACTGGTCCTCGAGACCGGCACTGCGCCGTGACCAGGAGGCGCCGCCGTCGCCGCTGTAGAAGATGTCGTCCTGCGTTGCCGCGTAGAGCACCGGCGCGCTGGACGCCGCCGCCAGAGCGATGATATTGCCGCCATCGGGGCCAAGGCCGGTCCAGCGATTGACCCCTGCTGCAACCGGAGTCGTGTGGAACAGCGATCCGGCCAGCGCCGCGATCAGCGCGAGCGCCAGCCAGAGTCTCAGGCCTCGCCAGGACGCCGGACGGGTCGCCGTCTCCAGATGGGTGAAGGGCCTCACGTCGGCCGTGCGAAATGGAACCGGGACCATCGTTGCCTCCTTCTGCAGGCAGGTCGTCCCGATCCGCCAATGGCGCAGTTACGTGACCGGAACGATTGTCAGGACGAGCACAGCCAGTTCGTCGCGGGTGAGGGGCGTGATGCTGGCCCGGCCGAACGCATCGGTGACCCGCACCTCCTCGGCGCGTCCGGGCAGCGTAGCCCGTAGCTCGGAGCCGGCCAGATTGGGCCAGCCGCCCCGGCTCGCGATCCGCACCTCTGCTGTGAGCGTATACAGCTCCGGCGCATCGGCGCGTGCTTCAAGCGTGAGCGTGACCGTGAGCTCGCCGGCTGGATCCTGGAACGCAAGGCGACCAGCCACCTGAGCGTGCGCCTCGTGCTTGACGGCGAGGGCCGGTGCGGGTGGGGCAGCGGCAAGCATCGTGGCGAGCAGCTCTTGCGAAAAGCTGATCAGCCGCCCTCCCAGGGCATCGAGCTGCCAGGCGGGTGTGGCCTGCGCCTGGCGATGGGGCAGGAAATCGAGCCGCGGCGCCAAACCTGGTTGTGAGATAGTAACCTCTCTCTCGTGATCCAGCCGCGCCAGTTCGAGGAGCTCCAGGTAGTCGGCCGCGCAGTGGCCACAGCTCACAAGATGGCGGCGGATCGCGTCCCACTGAGGTGCCGCCGGATCAGCGGCCTCGCTGAACGCCGGCAGGAGCGCCTCGGCCTCCGCGCAGCTGAGCAGGTCCTCCTGGTCGCTGTGCAGCGTAGCGACCAGGGCATGAGCGGCGGCCTGGCAATGCGGGCAGTTCGTGACGTGGTCAAGCAGCTCGGGCAGCAGGGGCTGGAGGCTGGCTCCATGTCGAAGATGCTCGCGTAGCTGCTTGATCCGTCGTTCACACTCACTCATCCACTCACCACATTCTTCGGAAGCGCTCATCAAGCTAGAGGCACGAAACGGGAGGACATAACAGTCCCTTTGCGCCATCACTCGTTTTCTGCGGGGTAGCGCAGGCTGGTGGACAACATCGGATCTCGGCGCAGGCGTTGCAAGGCCCGGTTGCGCAACACGGCCACGTGCTGGGGGGTGATCCCGAGTTCGCGGGCGATCACCTGGTCGCTGGCGGCACGGAAATACTTGCTGACGACGGCGGTGCGCTGGCGCGGGTCGGGCAGACGCCCAATCGCCTGGAGGAGCGTCTCGATGGCGATCGCGTTGAGCACGGAGGTGGCGACATCATCAGGACCAGTAAGCTGCAGTTTGAGCCTGGTCTCATCAATCGATGCCGGGGGAACACGGGCACCGTGTTCCTCTTTGGCGGCCTGCAGGAGCTTGAAGCGGGCAAAGGCCAGAAACGACTCGGGCGCCTGGCAGCGATCGATCTGGGCATACGTAAGCTCCAGCGCCCGCTGGACGATATCAGGCGCCGACTGGGGCCAGCGCAGCGCTGCGATGCGCTGCAGGTAACGAAAGAGTTCCGTATAGCCTTGCTCGATTCTGTTGTGGATCGTGCACCGCGCGACACGCCGCGTAGAGCGCGGCGGCGGCGCACCCATACGCGATCTGCTCAAGGGCCACGCTGGCAGAAGTTGTTGAACTGCGCGCACTGATGCAATCGCGCAACCCATCTTCACTGATGAACGACCATCCGGTGCGCGCCAGCAGGCGCCGGGCAACGTTGCGGTACGGATCGGAAGCGATGCCGGGCACATCGTACTGCCTCTGCCCGCTGACAGTCAACGGTGACTCACGTTCATCGTCCATCGCGTCCCTCGGTCTGATACCAATTACGATTGAAGATGCCGCATGCTTGTCATTCCGAGCGCAGCGAGGAATCTGAGCGGGTCGCGCAAGACCCCTCGCTCTGC
>DAOUBZ010000428.1:0-3992 GCA_034432515.1 Chloroflexaceae bacterium
CACCAGGGCCAGCGCGACGGCGGCGGCGCTCGCCACCCGTGGCCCGGCCAGGCGCCAGAGCAGCAGCAGCCCGCCCGCGGCGGCGATGAACAGCCAGTGGCCGTGGAGCAGCAGCAACTCCCCGGTGCTTGTGCGCGCGGCCAGCAGCACCTGCGCCAGCCGCGTCGGCGCCAGGCCCTCGCGCCAGAGCTCCACCCCCGACGACTCGGTGGCGAAGCTGGCCGTAAACGGCGCGAAGAGCAGGTTGCCGCTGGCCACCATCAGCAGCGGTGGCCCGGCCATCCAGAGCAGGCGCCACACCAGGGGCCGGCCCCGGCTCAACCGCCAACCCGCCAGCACCAGCGTCAGCGCGGCCAGGCCGACGAAGGTCGGGTAGTCCCAGGTATTGGTCGCGCGAATAGCACCTGCCAGCAGGCCCAGCGCCAGCCCGTAGCCCCCAACACCGATCACCGCCCCCGCGCCGCGCCAGCGCGCCACGTCGCGCGCATAGGCGACGGCCAGCCCCAGCAGGGCCAGGCTGAGCGGCATCACCAGCATATGCGCGTGCAGGTCGCCGAAGAGGAACGTAAAGAACGGGAACTCGTTTACCGTCCCCGGCACGATCCGTGTCGCATCCCAGTAGGCCCACTCGGGCCGCCCCCGCGCCCCCTGCTCCGCTGCGTAGCCGCTGATCAGCCAGAAGGCCTGCGCCAGGTTGCCCGGCAGCAGCAGCAATACAGGCGCCAGCCCTGCGGCCAGCAATGCGCGCCGGCCCGGCCTGTCGCTTGCGTGGCCGGGCACGGCCCGCTCAGCAAGCACCTCGCGCCCCTGTGGGTCCTCGTCGCCGTGCGCAAGGGGGAACGGCCGTCCCAGCAGGTTGTAGACCACCCCCCAGGCGCCCAGCGCGGTCAGCCCGAAGATCGTCGCGACGGCCAGGTTGTAGGCGATACTTGGCGTCACCGTGGTCAACTGGGTCAGCGCGCCCACCAACACGAAGCCGAAGTAGTAGTAGTTGATGGAGCCGCCGGCGTGCCAGGGGTCGTAGGGCGGGAAGGCGGCGCTCTTCAGCACCGCGTTGAGATAGGCCAGTTCCATCGGCTTCTCGCCGCCGCGCGCCGGGTGCCACAGGTCCGGGTTGAGCAGGCGCAGCAGCAACCCGAGCAGCACAAAGCCGAGGAAGACCGCCTCGGCGCTGAGCAGCACCGCCCGCCGCGCGCGCCAGAAGGCCCGCAACTCTGCCCGCGCCCCCCAGGCCGCCAGCGCGCCCGCCAGCAGCAGCGGCGCAGCGCAGAGCCAGAGCGTCGCCGGCGCGAAGGGCAGCGGGAAGGGGCCCCAGCCCACGCTGCCGTCGTTGCCGCGCCCGGGAATGCCCGGGTCGTTGCCCAGGCTCCCGGCGAGCCAGGCCAGGTAGGCCGTCAGCAACAGCCCGAGGATCTTCGCCAGGCTGAAGCCCCGGTCGGGCAAGCGCGGCAGCAGCCGGAAGAGCAGCGCAAAGGCGGCCAGCCCGAGCACCTCCAGCACCCCGATCCAGATAAATGGCGCCAGGGTGTTCACCAGGCTCGCCCGATCGAAGCGCTCCGCCCAGGTGCCAAGCGCGCTGTAGCGCGACCACTGGCTGTCGCTCAGGCGCAGCGCCGCGGGGTTGCGGTCGGCCACCTGCACCGGCGACTTGTAGACCTCGCTCCACAGCACGTCGCCGGTCAGCAGCGCCTCGGCCCGTTCACGCGAGTAGGCCGCCGTCTTCTCGAAGATCAGCACCCGCGGGTGGTCGTAGACGTGGAAGGCCTCCTCGGCTGCCTGGTCGGGGATCGCGATGCCCAGAATGCGCGGGTACGAGGTCACCTCGGCCGCCAGCCGGAAGCCCAACTCGCCGCTGAAGAGATAGTGGTAGTAGCGCATCAGCGCCGGGTAGCGCATGCGCAGCCGCGAGGTACTGTCGTAGATCCGGTTGCTGGTGAGCGTGATGTAGTCGGCGCGGTCAAGCTGGTCGAGCAAGCCCTCGTCGTAGGTTCCGCTGGCGTTCAGCGCGCCGAAGTACTTGCGCGGTTCGTCCTCGGCGTAGGGCGCCGACTGGATGCCCTGAAAGGTCACACCCCAGACCGCGTCGGTCGCCTGCAGCGGCAGCGGGTCGTCCCAGATCTCCGACATCACTGACGCGCCGGACGGAGCGTTTTCGGCCAGCCACTGGGCGGCCATCACCCGCGAGTGGGGCTGGGTGTAGATGCGCGAGAAGGCGTAGGCCCAGGCCAGGGTGGCCAGCACCACAACCGGTAGCGCGTACCGCGCAGCGCGGGCCGCCAGGCGGCGCCAGGCCGGTCCGGGCGCACCCGGTTGTGCACCCCGCAGGGCAAAGAGCCGCACCAGCCCCCAGGCCGCGAAGATGGTCAGCGCGCCGTAGATCGGCAGCAGGTAGCGCAGCGTGATCGCGAACTGGCCGCCCTGCCAGGCGAAGTAGAAGCCAATCCAGGCCAGCAGCACCCAGGCCGGGCTCAGCGGCGGCGTGGCCGCCGGCGGCCACAGCGCTCGGCGCAGCCCCCCCAGGGCAAAGGCCAGTGCCCCGCCCCAGGCGGCAAGCCCCAGGGCGGGACCCATGCCCCAGCGCACCATGTTCACCCAGGGAAAGACATACGCCGGGCGGCCCACCCACTGCTGCGAGGGCGGATAGTCCAGTTCACCGTTGACCAGCGAGCGCACCGAGCCGATGTTGGCCAGGAAGCGTGGCTCGGGCCTGATGTCGAGGAAGCCCGCCCCGTGGAGCCAGCCCGCGCCTGCGACACCATCCGTCACCACAATCGGCGAGTCGGGCCGCGAGCCGGTGAATGCGTCGGGTGACAGGCTGCGGAAGCTGAGCAGGGTCAGCGCGCCGGCCAGCATCAGCAGCGGAACCTCGCGCAGCAGGAAGCGATCCCAGGCAAGGGCAACACGTGGCACCTGCCGCCCCTGGTCCACGCTCTGCGCCCAGCGCCAGGCCGCCACCGCCGCCCCCGCAATCGCCGCCAGCCCGAGGGTGGCAAGCGTGATCCGGTTGGCCATGCCCGCGCCGATGCTGAGCCCGAGCAAGCCGTAGCTCAGCCAGCCGCCGCCCTGGGCCACCCGCACCGCCCAGTACAGGCTCAGCAGGCAGAAAAAGGTCGAAAAGATCGGGTCAACAAAGAAGTGGGCCTGCTGGATCTGCATCACCGTCAGCGCCGACAGCAGCGCGGCCAGCAGCCCCACCCGCACCCCGAACAGGCGTCGCCCGATCAGGTAGACCAGCAAGATCGCCCCGAGGTCGAAGAGCACGGCCAGACCACGGCCCACCTTCTGGATCTGACCGTAGCCGGTGAGGTCGCGACCCTCCGGGTTGAAGAGCGCGATCAGGGGGCCCAGCCGGGGAACGGTCCGCTCTGGGTTGGCCACGGCGGGGCCGTAGTCGGTGCGGCGCTCATTCGGGCGCGCCGGGTCGAGGCCGGCCCGCGGCGGCCCGTTGATGCGCGGCACCTCGGCGGGCAGGGCCTCCGGCGGGGTCAGCGCCACCGCCGCGACCCTGGCGGCGATCACCGGGAAGGGGCCATAGACGTAGAAGCGAAATTTGTCGTAGTTGCGCGGATTGAGCGGCGAACGGGCCGAGTCGTACAACTCGCCCAGGCTCGCCGGCAGTCGCACCGTTGAGGCAACGTCGGCAAAGAAGCGTTCGTCGGGATGCTGGCCCGTGTCACTGTCCCAGTCGCCCAGGCTAAGGACACGGAAGTAGGCCCCGAGCAGCAGGATCAGCGCCAACAGGATGCGCGGCCCCCAGACGGAGCGTAGGGTTGTCGGCCCGACGGTGCGCCGTGGGGTCGCTGAAGGTTGCTCGATGTCCACACTGGTCGCCTATGATGCGCCACGCCGCAACGTGCCACCCGCCATCGCCCGGGGCCCGTAGCCCCGCTGCATTATACAGAATCGCTGCGAGCCGGGGCAAGGCGTGTCCGAGCTTGTGCAATGTCCCTGGGGCAAGCCCCAAACCCCGGGTGTTCTCGTTGGTTCTGGCG
>DAOUBZ010000429.1:0-23236 GCA_034432515.1 Chloroflexaceae bacterium
GCAGAGCGAGGGGTCTTGCGCGACCCGCTCAGATTCCTCGCTGCGCTCGGAATGACAAGCATGCGGCATCTTCAATCGTAATTGGTATCACGCCACCAGGCAGCCTACCCTGCTCGCTCGGCGACCAACACATGCCAGACGACCCCGGGCCGGCCGCCGTCGACCTCGGCCGTCTGGCTCAAGATACGCAGCCCACAGCCAGTGCAGGTCGCGGCCAGTGCTGCGGCATCGATCGGTGTGTATAGCCGCCCGTCAGGCTCGCGCGCATCCGCAGTCTCGCTGGCACGGTAGGTGATCACCAGGCGCCCGTGCGGGGCGGTGATCCGGCACAGCGCCACGCTGGCCGCCTCGATCGCTGGCGCCGGCAGGTGCATCAGCACCGCACTGCACAACACATTGCGGTAGGCCCGATCAGGGATCACGGCCAGCTCGGGCAGCGCGGCCAGGCGCAGGTCGAGCTTGGGGTAGGCGGCCCGCGCCTCCGCAAGCATGCCCGCCGAGGCATCGTATCCGGTCGCGGGGAAACCATTCGCGACCAGCCAGGCCGTGTCGCGCCCACTGCCGCAGCCGATATCAGCGGTGGGTGCGCCACGGATGAAGGTCCGCTCTAGCAGCCAGTGGAGCGCCGCCGGCGTCTTGTTTCGCTGGGCCGCCGCGAAGGATGCTGCCTGCGCATCGTAGGTGCGGATCGTGGTCTCGTCCATGGCGCTGGTCCTCACGGCTGTGCATCGTGCTCGGCTGGCCAGCGCTCCTGCCCCTGTGCCAGCAGTAGCCAGCCCTGGCTCAGCAGCCCGAGCTGCGCCAGCCCAAGCCAGACCAGTAGCACAGTGCTGCCCCAGCGGGCAACCCGGATCCAGCCGGGCGCTGTCGCGCGCAGCGTCGCCAACTCCGCCTGCAGGTCGCTCACCACCGCTTGATACTGGTCAATCACCGCGGCTGCGTCGCTCAGGTCAGCAGCGATCGCCCGCAACCCCCGCTCAACCTCAGCCAGGTCGCTCGCAATCGTACCAAGCTGCGTCGTAGTGGCACCGAGGCCGGTGGCCACGGTGTCGAGCGCCGGCGGCACCGCAGCAAGACTCCGCGAAACCCGGTCGATGGCGACATTCAACGGCACCTCGGGGTCGTAGCGAACACCAAACAGGCTGAGGGCGCTCAGCACCCGGTCGACGATCGCCGCTGTTTCCGCAGCGCCATCAAGCGCCACCTGGGTGGAGGCAATCGTCTCAGGCAGGCTTTCGCCGAGCAAGTCCTGCAACGCGACCAATCCCGGCTCGGTGTCGCTGACTGCCTGGGAGACGTTGCCCACGACGCTGCTCAGGTTGTTGACCGTGCGCTGGGCCGCCCCAAGCGACGTCTCGGCAATCGTCAGGCCATCGCTGGTCGCAGCGAGTGCGTTGTCTACCACTGCGACCTGGCGTTGCAGGGCTGCCTGGGCCCGCGCGCCGGTATAGCCCACAACGACCAGGCCCACGAGACTGATCACCAGTCCCAGCACGGCCGTGGCGATCAGGGTCATCGCGATCAGGCGCTGCTGGCCGCGACTCAGGCGGAATGGGGGCATGGCGCTTCCCTACTCCAAGTGCGCGATCGACCACGTGTCAGTTGCCGTCGACAATTGCCCTGCTTATACAACGCGACGCTGTCCGGTACCCCATCAGAACGCCACGAGGTTGTCATCCTGAGCGGCGCCGCAGGCGGAGCGAAGGATCTTGCTCGCCCATCAGCACCCGCGATTCTTCGCTGCGCTCAGACTGACAAGGCTCGTTGTCATACTAATCAGCAGGGGCCGAGTTCGCCGGGAGCGGGGAGCGGTGATCTGCTGCCAGACAGCGCCGGACATAACTCGCCGTGAGCGCGACGTAGTGGTCGAGACTCAACTCGTGCTCGACCCGTCGCCGCCCGGCCGCCCCCATCCGGGCCGCCTCCGCCGGGTGATCGAGCAGATACTGGATGGCCGCGCGCAACGCCGCCACGTCACCCGGTGGCACATAGATCCCCGTCTCGCCATCCACCACCAACGCACGCTGGCCAAGCGCTCGTGAACAGATCACGGCCTTGCCCATCGCCATCGCCTCAAGGATCGCCGTCGAGCCCGCCGCCCGGTCAACATCGAAGAGCGGCATCACCACGAAGGCGCTATCGGCATAGAGCTGGCGCACATCAAGCTTCAGGTCACGATCGATGATGACGTTCGGCGGCGGCGCCAGCGCCTTGCTCGGATCGACCTGGCGCGACCAGGGACTGGCGGCAGCAATCACCACATCAACCGCGAGCCCACGGACCGCCTGCACCAACGTTCCATAGTCTCGCGCCTCGATGCCAACGGCGCAGATCTGTGGACGCTCGCGCGGTTGGGGGACAACCGCCTCGGGATTGAAGTAGTGCTGGTCAACCATGAAGCGGGTGATCACGATTTGCTCTTCGGGAATGCCCCAGCGACGTTGCAACTCCTGCTTATGGATCTGGTTAAAAACAAGATGGTAGCTAATATGGCTATGAACCCGCAACAGATTATAGAAGGGACGCTTCTTTGCCGCAAGCACGTCACAGCCGATCACCAGGAGCTGTGGCCGGCTGCGCGCCAGCGGCGCCAGGTATTTGAGCATCGCTGCAAGCGGCAGGCCGACCGTTTCGGAGTCAGCGAAGATGACTTGATACGCCTCCCGTTGTCGAAAGCACGCCCAGGCCAGTGCAAGGTGATCATCGACGAAACGGGCAATGAACCGGCTGAGCGGCCCTGCGCGTTGCGCAGCCGCGAAGTCGATCAGGTCAGCACCAAAGGCGCGCGCCATCTCGAGGTAATCGATCCGGCGCGCTGTGCCGTGGGCAATACGGTCGATCACCTCCGGGCTCGCAACGCGCCCGGAGACGGTCAGCAAAACCTCAGCCATACGTTCTTCCTTCTTGGTTGCGGGCTCAGCGCAGCTACCATACCACTTCATTTTGCCCCAGAGCCAGTAGATGGTCCTGCAGGCGACGGCCCACGGCCTGCCAGGAGTAACGCTCTTCAACCAGCTTCCGACCATTGGTAATCAGCCGGCGGCGCAACGTGGCATCTGCCAGGAGCCGCTCCACCGCGGCGGCGAACGCTGGCGGATCATCAGCGAGCAAAAGTTCGCGCTCATGCATTGCGTCGATGCCTTCCGCGCCGATCCTCGTCGCAACCACCGGCAGGCCGAAGCTCATACTCTCCAGGATCTTCAGGCGGGTGCCACCGCCACTGCGGATAGGCACAACCATAACTCGGGCGCGGGCCATGTAGGCGCGCACATCGGCCACGAAACCGGTAACCGTGATCTTTGGTCGCTCACCATAAGCCCGGATCTCCGCTGGCGGATTGCCACCAACGATACTGAGCGTCACGTCGGGTACCCGCTGCTCGATCAGCGGAAAGATCTGCTGGACGAAGTAGTTGATGGCATCACGGTTGGCATCCACGTGGCTGCTGCCGACGAAGACCAATTCATTGGCCTCCGGCTCCGCCTGCCGTAACGCGAAGTAATCGGTGTCGATGCTGTTGGGGAGCGTCTCCACCCGCGGCATGCCCGGCATGGCCGCTAGCAGCGCGCGCTCGCGCTCAGAGGGTGCAAAGACCAGATCAGCCTGGCGATAGATCGCCTGTTCATCGCGGCGAAACTTGCGCGCCTCGAGGGCCAGCGCGAGACGCCGGGCCAGGGTGCGCTGGACGATCGCCCGCCGCGCCAGCAGTTCGTGCTCGATGTTGTGCAGATCGAGAATGTGCATCGCGCCAGGCTGGCGAAGCCTGAAATACGCCATCTGCGATTGCTCCATGACAATATAATCGTACCGTTCGGCACACAATGCCTGGTCGATCAGCAGCTGAAAGGCCGGTGAATAGAAGGCATGGTACTGAAAGGGCCGCACACCGAAGGTGCCACGTGCCTGCAGCAGCCACTTCGGCTGCACCCTCGAAGGCGGTCCATCAAGCATCGCTACTCGCGCACAGAGGCTGCGCAGATGCTCATCAGCACTGCCTTCATCCTGCCAGGTACGGTAGCCCAGCAGCGTGACATCGGAGAACGCAGCGAACATCTTGAGCACATGGTAGACCCGAATAGCCCCGCCGAAGACCAACGGATAGGGGCTGTATGGTGAAACGAGCAGGGTTTTCATGCAGAATTGTGCAATCGCCATCTTCGACCGGCTATGGATCACACTGCCGGTGACCACGGCCAGCGACGCGGCCTGCCTGGTTCGGGCGCTGCCGCGATCAATGGCAGCACGCTCAACACGCCCATTGCCACACCGACGTAGACCATGCTCGGGCTCTCCCAGGCCATGTCTACATAGCTGTAGATGAAGTGCATCAGCAGATAGAGCGTGAACGTCAATGCGCTGTTACGCAGGACCCCGTCCGGCATCGTTCGGATCGCCTGCGCGCCGACGCAGAGTGCCATGCCCATCAGCGTCAGCCCTGCGATAAATGTCCAGATACCACCCTTCATCCACACCCATAATACCGCATTGTGGGTAATGTATTCCCACCATACGAAGAAGCTGATGTCAGGCAAGGGCGCGATGATATAGAACTTCTGCCCGAAACCAAGGCCCGCTGGCGCCTGGCGAATCGTATAGATGACGTTCGTGTTCTCGAGGTCGCGATACTGATTCGACTGGATATCACGCACATCAGCCAAACCAATCACAGAGCGCAGGGTTCGCGCGCCGAGGCCGAGCGGATGGTTGCTGTTCCAGAAGACGCCCAGGTACAACACACTCAACGCCAGGACCAGCGGCACAAAGCGCCAGAAGAACTTCCGCTTCGTGAAGAACAGGACGAGCCCGATCATCAGCAAGGCAACTGCCAGCGCAATGAAGCTGGCACGCCGCTGATTGGCAAAGAAGCTAAAGATGATCGGCGGCAGTAACAATACGAGCCAGATCCGCTTTTGTGGGTGCTCACGAAACAAAAAGGCCCCGATGGTCATGACAAAGATCGAGTCGAAAAAGATCGACATTGCGTGGCTGCCGATCCGCTCGTGACCGGCCAGCGAGCCTTCAAGCACCGTGGCAACATAGATCACGCCGACCAGTCCGCGTATGGCAATCGCGACCAGCAGTGTCCAGAGCAACACGTTGAGGTGCTGGCGTGTTCGGATCAGATTGGCCGCCAGCAGAAACGTGAGCGCCAGGTGATAGATCGGGCGAACCTCCCACAACGCCACGTTCGCGTTGCCACCCCGCGCCAGGCCATACCCCAGCATGACGCTGACAAGGGCGACAAAGACCAGCAGCGGCCCAAAAATCGGCCCGCTCCGGAAACTGAAGCGCCGCCGGGCAAGGTCCTGCGCGAACCAGGAGACCAGGATGCTGATCAGGTACGTCTCAAGTGGATTGACGATCAATCGGTTGTGCAGAAAGAACCAGGATTCTTCACTCGAGAAGTTTTTTAGAAATGGGTACGCTGGCCACATCATCCAGTCACCCATCAGGCTAAACACCACGACGAGGTATAGCCCGTAACGTGGCTTGACCAGACACGTGACCAGACCTGCCAGATAGACGAGCCAGAGGGCCGTGACCGGGCTTGGCGTGCCGCGCAGCATCCCGAGGGTTACCAGCGCTGTCAGTCCATAGAGCGCCAGAAAGCCCAGGATGGTGTTGCGCTTGCCGCGCCGTTGGTACGCGCTGACACTCGTATGACGGCGGGTTGCGAAGCTATCTGCAAGCAAGGCCATGAATCCAGCATCTCCCGTGGCTGCGCGCTAGCTGATATCAAAGCTGAAAACTGCTACGCTCAAGAGCAGGGCCATGCCCACCACAAACCAGATCAGACGGCGAGGCGCCGTTGTCGGCCAGGCAAGCCCAAGAATGAAACAACTGATCAGAAAGAGTAGATAGAAGCCCATACGACTACTCCTGAGGGATCAGATCGCGTAGCCAGTTCGGTGTCGCAAACCTGACCTGGTTGAGCACGACCCCGAGCATCTGCCGATGGCGGAGGTCATCGAGTGCCAGTTGGACTGAGGCAACCGGTGTTACGCCGTGGCGCACGACCATCACACACGCATCGCCGAGCGACGCCAGCGCAATCGCATCACTGGTCGCCAGCACAGCGGGCACATCGAGCAGGAGACAATCGTAGCGTTCCGCCAGCTGTGCAAGCAACTGCTTGAGCGTATCGCTGCGCGCGATCACCGGTCGCTGGTCGATGGTCGCCGCACCAGCAGCCACCAGGCTCAGGTTGGGACGCGCGGTCGGGATCACAGCCTGTTCCAGTGTGGCGCTACCCATCACCACCTCGGCAAGACCAGGCCTGTCGGCCAGTTCAGGCGGCAAAGCACTGCCGGCGCCCCCCCTGTCCCGGGCCAGCAGGTTGCGCAGGCCGGGATACCACCAGTTCAACTCGACGACACATACGTTGCGGGCAGTATCGTTGGCCATCACCGTGCCGAATGCCAGCGTCGTATAGGTGACCCCCTCCTCCCGCAACGCCGCGGCGACGCTGAGCCGCGAGGGAATGCCCCCTGCACAAGCCAGACTGGTGACCATGTGGCGCAGACTGTTCACAACTTCGGGCGAAAAAACCAGGAGTGGTTCGCCACTGACGGCATCGACCGTCAGTGCTGTCGCGAACGCGTCCCTGGCTGGCAGTTTCGTGCGAACTCCAGGCATACTTCCCTCTTACGTGATGCTCACCTGGCCCCGGTATGAGCGTACACGCTCGACAACCTGGTCGGCAAGCTGTCTCAAAAGCTGAAGATCCTCACGCTGGATGACGCGCAGGACCAGGATGAGGCTCACATAGGTCACCGCACCGAGGATCACGGGCACCAGGATAAACAGATCGCGCACCAGCCAGCACACCGCGGTCATCATCAAGCCAGCGAACAGCGCGCGCAGCGCGGTCGTCACATTCAGCCAGGTGAGCGTCCCTCGGGGGATCAAGAAGATGCCGACGATCGTCTGACCGGCCTCGGTGATCAGGAAGGTGATCGCACCAGTGAGCGCGCCATTGTTAAACACCCGCTGACTCCAGGGTATCAGCAGGATATCGAGCACGATCGTCACGATCGTCGCAATGATCAGCACCACCGTCCAACGGTGGACCTGTTCGATCGAGACCATGATCTGGGCAATCAGGATGTTCAGATAGACGAAAATCACCACCACACCCATCACCGACAGGATCACCTCTGCAGGCGCAAAGGCCGGACCATAGATCAGGCGGATGAGCGCCGGCGCGATCGACATCAAGCCGAGGCTGACCGGGATGCCCACGATGAACATGATGTTGAAACTCTTCTGGTTGAGGCGCCGGAGCGCATCTGGGGCGTCCTTAAACGAGCGCGCCATCAGCGGGAAGAGTGCTGTGGTCAACACAACCGGGATGAACATCACGGTGCTGAAGAGTGTGGCAGCGGTGGTATAGTAGCCTACTGCGCGTTCATCGATCAATGCAGCGATGATCTGCTTGTCAACCTCGTTATAGAAGACAACCACAAGACTTGCCAGCAGAAATGGCGCACTGGCCTTGAGCAACGGCCCAACATCGTGAACCCGGGGTCGCAGGATGCTGCGTTGCCGCCGGTAGCCCCAGGCCAGCACGACCAGGAGCGCGAGCGCGCCAAGCGCATACAACCCGGCGACCCAGAACACACTGGCCTCAAAGAGGATAAGCGCTGCCAGGGCCAGCACGGTATAGACCAGCTTGTTCGCAACCATGGCAAGCGAGATGTACTCCATGCGCTCGAGGCCCTGGAGCGCGCCGATGAACGCACCGGCCATCAGTTCGAGCAACCCTGCCATCCCGACGATCGCGATCACCCCGACCACGGCTGGTGGGTAGCCAATACTCAGCACGTAGAGCCCGACCACAAGTGCGCCGATCACGAACGTGAACGCCCGTGCAAGCAAGGTCGCAGCCAGCAGACGCGGCGCATGCTCGGGTTCCTGTGCAATCGCTTTTGTGATGTAGACCTCGGTACCGAAACGGCAGAACATCGTGACGATCGCCCAGAGCGAGATCGCGAGGTACAACTGGCCGACCTGGGCCGGGCCGAGCCTGCGCGGCAGAACAATCGTCAGCAGCAAGGTCAGCCCCCAGGTGACAAACTGAGACGTCATCAGCGCGCCAACATTTTTGGCGATGGTCTGGCTGCTGCTGCTCATCGGTTTCACCACGCATACGCCCCGGTTGCGCTTAGACGCTCGGCTTGACCCTTCCGGGCTGGTTCGTGGCATCAGCACGTTGCGGATTGTGCGTCCCGCTCGCCATCTGTGCCCGATGGCCGGGCTGTATGGGCCCCTCGGTAGCCACCATCGCCAGTAACGGTAGGTCGAGCGCCTGGCGCACGTCTACCGAGAAGCGCAGGGTGCGATCCATCAGTGCGCCGACGGCGATGCCAGCCACGCTCAAGAACAACCCGACCACGGCAAACGCGCCGATGACCAGGGCCGCGCGCTGCAGCGATCGGGTGTCAACCGGTACGCTGGGCGCATCGATGACCGTATAGGTCTGCTGTGAGAGGCTCTCGGCTTTCGCCTGTGCGAGCCGGGCGCGCTCTTCGTTCTTCAGCGCCTCGCTGAGCCGTTCCTCGCCACGCCAGAGCTCTGCCTCAAGGCGGGCGATTTCCATTCGCTCCTCGGGTGGTCGACTGCCGGTTGTCGGCTCTGGATGGCTCTCAAGATAGCTTTGCAGCGCATTCCGCGATCGCCGAAGATCCTGGCGATACCTGTCGATCAGATCGGCAAAGAACTTCTGCGCAGCAACGCTTTCCTGTGAGTTTTTGGTCAACTGCCATTGGATGTATGTCTCCAGCACTGCGTCCACCAGTTGCTGCGCCGTTTGCGGGTCAGCGTCTTCGGCGCTGATCGCCACAAGCCTCTCGCCAAGCGAGGTCACCTCGATCGCGTCACGGAAGGCGGCAAAGGCAATGCGGATCTCGCGCTGGTTGCCGTTCAGCAGGCCTTGCCAGGTGGTCTTCTCCATCGCTGCCTGGGTGAAGGCATCGGTCGCGAGCAACTCGCGCAGCTCTGCCGTCGTGACGTCCGCCGGGTTACGCCATGCGCCCGCACTCTGGCCATTGCTGGTCAACATAGCCAGCAACGATTCCTTCTCGATGCTCATCGTTGCCGTTGCCGTATGTTTTGCCGGTACGAGCCAGGCAACTGCAACACCCACTGCCAGCATCAGCGCCAGGGGCACGAGGTAGAGCCAGCGGTGGCGAAAGTAGCTCTCGAGCAAGCGGAGCAGGATGAGTCTTAGCATAAATTTCCTTACGGCTTAGTGGTGCATCCGGCACGTCCCGTGTCACCCTGAGCCCTTCGGCGGAGTTTATCCTGAGCGAAGCGAAGGGCTCAGGATAAACTCCGCCGAAGGGTCCCGGCCGAGATGCTTCGCTGTGTTTACCCTGAGCGAAGCGAAGGGCTCAGCATGACACACGACCTGGCGGATGCACCACTTAGCAGCACCCCTCCATAGACCAGCGCCATCAGGCACGCTTCGCGCGCCAGCTTCGCACCCCGCGAGTAGCATAGCACACCCACGAAGCCCGATCATCCAGGTCCAGGGAGTACATCGGTCCGGGAACGAGCCGCCATAGCCCTTGCACGTCGCCGGTTCTGCAGCAGCCGGGGCCGGACCCACTCTACCGGTGAGCTCTGTCTATGCGATGAAAGGTTATGAACAGAAGATGACAACTCTGATAGCTAACGAAGGGGCAGCACACCGGCTAACCTGATGCGCGCGTGAAACCCTTGCCGCAGCAGATACTTCCCTGGCCAACGAGCGGCCAGGTTGCGGATTGTTCACGGGAACGGACGGGAACAGTAAGCAGTTCGTTATTGACAGGATCTACACTGTGCCAGCGGGACCAGTCATTGCTGGCATATGAATCAGCAAGGCAACCGCACAGCATGTGCGGTTGCCTTGTGGTTGTCACCGTTACAAACTGCTCAGGCTCACGCCTGATGAGCGGCAAGCTGCACTGCCGGTTTGCATTCGTACGGCCACAGCAGTGGCTGCGCCTCTGCTGTGGCCGTACGGGGGATACTGTTGGCGAACCCGGGTGCGCGGGCCTCCGGCCCGCACGCAGGCGGAACGCCTGCGCACCCAGCTACGCCCACGTAGGGGTTCGCCAGTAGCATCATGGGGTGGGGGGGCGATCCATCATAATCGCTCGGACGCGGTACCAGGGAAAGGACAACAGGTCGTATGCGGATACTGCTCACCGGTAGCGGCGGCTACATCGGCATCGTCACCGCACCGGTGCTGATGGCGCTCGGCCACGACGTCACCGGCCTCGACACTGGCTTCTACCAGAGCGGCTGGCTCTACCATGGGGTGAAGCATCTCCCGCGGACGATCCAGCAGGACATCCGCACGCTCACCGTTGATGATCTGGCCGGCTACGACGCAGTCGTCCACATGGCCGAGCTCTCCAATGACCCGCTGGGCCAGCTCAACCCGAGCATCACCTACAAGATCAACCACGAGGGCAGCGTCTCCCTGGCCAGGGCGGCCCGGGAGGCCGGCGTCACACGCTTTGTCTACATGTCATCGTGCAGCGTCTACGGCATTGGCGAAGCGGGGGAGATCAAGGACGAGGGTTCCATCCTGCACCCGCAGACTGCCTATGCCGAGTGCAAGGTTCGTGTCGAGCGTGACCTGGCACAACTGGCGACTGCAAACTTCTCACCGACCTGTCTGCGCAATGCCACGGTCTTTGGTCCCTCACCGCGTCAACGCTTCGACGTGGTGCTCAATAACCTCGCTGGCCTGGCCTGGACGACCGGTACGATCGCCATGACCAGCGATGGCACGCCCTGGCGTCCGCTAGTACACGTGCTTGATGTCGCCGATGCGATTGGCTGTGTCCTGGCGGCCCCACGCGAAGCCATCCACAACGAGGTCTTCAACGTTGGCGACAGTGCACAGAACTACCGCGTACGCGAGATCGCTGAGATTGTCGCCGAGGCGTTCCCGGGCTGTGAACTGACCTTTGGCGCCGGCGACAAGGACAACCGCAGCTACCGCGTCTCGTTCGCGAAGATCAGGACCCACCTGCCTGGCTTTGCCTGCAAACGCGACGCGGCGCTGGGTGCCCGGCAGCTGCGTGACATCTTCGAACGGATCGATATGACCGCTGCGATCTTCCAGTCCCCACCATACACCCGGCTGAAGATGTTGCAGCACCTGATCACAACCAGGCAGATCGACCACGAATTCTTCTGGCGGGCCTGATACGACAACCAGCCTCCAGCTGGCGCTAGCTCAGCAAAACCAGCATCCTCACGGGCGCCAGCCAGCGGCGTATGGGGTTCACACGGGCGCATCAGACCAGGAACCACTATGATCTTTATCGAGACCGAACTCAAGGGTGCCCACATCATCGAACTTGAGCGCCGTGAAGACAACCGTGGCTTCTTTGCACGCACCTGGTGCCAGCAGGAGTTCGCCGCCCATGGTCTGGCGGCCCGCATTGTGCAGGTCAACCTGTCCTATAACCACTCCAGGGGGACGCTGCGGGGCATGCACTTTCAGACGGCACCATACGCTGAGGCAAAGCTGGTGCGCACGGTGCGCGGCGCCATCTACGACGTGATCATTGACTTACGCCCCGACTCACCAACCTACAAGCGCTGGATCGGCGTGGAATTAACCGCAGACAACCGCCGGGCGCTCTTCGTACCCGAAGGCTTCGCGCACGGCTTTCAAACGCTCGAGGACCATACCGATGTGCTCTACGCGATGTCTACCTTCTACACCCCACTTGCAGCCAGTGGCCTGCGCTACAACGATCCAGCCTTCGCTATCACCTGGCCATTGCCAGTCAGCGTCATCAGCGAGCGCGATACCAGTTGGGCCGACTTCGTCGGCTAGTCGTGGCCAACAACGCGCAGCTGTCAGACGTACGGACCGACCGGAGGGCCGCGCCATCCTGATTTGCGTATCACGGCGGAGCGTGAACGTACTGTCATTTGCTGCCACGAGTCCGTTAAGCGAATTGTTTCATGACCCTGTTAAAGTCCTGATAGTAGACAGGATATGGCCCTTCTGTCCAACAGGTGCGTGTAGTGTGAAGGCTTCCTGATCGCAAACTCGACTTCGCACGCTGGGTTGGGCTCGACAGGCGGTACATCGTCGAGCAAAGCCCGAGGATGCGAAGAGGCGCGAAGGTGACGACCAGCGCAGTATCCCGTCATCGCCCCCTCACCTCCAGAAAGGCGCCAGCGAAGAGAAGTGAGCCACCAGGTGCTTGTAGCGAGGAGCAAGGGAGCCAATGCGCAGGCTGCTCGTGATCCTGGGTGTGCCGATCGACAACCTGACCATGGAGGAGGCCCTCGAACGCTGCGATGCCTTCATCGCTGCGGGCCGGGCCACCGGGCGCACCCATCAGATCGCGACCGCCAATGCCAATTTCGTCGTCAACTCGCTGCACGACCCGGAGCTGCGCCGGATCCTCCAGGAAGCTGACATGACCACCGCAGACGGGATGCCGCTGGTGTGGGCCTCGCGCCTGCTGGGTAGGCCACTGCCCGGCCGGGTTACCGGCGTCGACCTGGTGACAGTGCTCGCCGCGCGGGCCGTCGAACGTGGTTACTCGATCTATTTTCTCGGTGCCCGCGAAGGTGTCGCTGCCCGGGCCGCCCAAATGCTGCAGCGGTGCCACCCCGGCCTTAAGATAGCCGGGGTCTATTCACCGCCACCGGCTTCCGTCCTGGAGATGGACCACACGGTAGTTGAACGGGTCCGCGATGCACGACCAGACATTCTGCTGGTGGCCTTTGGCAACCCGAAGCAGGAGAAGTGGATCCGTATGTACGCACCAGAGTTGCAGGTGCCAGTCTGTATTGGTGTCGGCGGTGCACTGGATATGATCGCCGGCACAACCATGCGGGCACCGGTCTGGATGCAGCAGAGCGGCCTGGAGTGGGTCTATCGACTAGCCCAGGAGCCACGGCGCCTGTTCAAGCGTTATCTCCGCGACAGCGCCTACTTCGGCTACTTCTTTGCACGCCAGTGGTGGGCCATGCGCAAGGGCGCCGCAGCGACCAGGCTGCCGGACGACGTGGGACATCCCCCCGCAGGGGTCGAGACAGCAACCGGGGGCACACTGCCGGTGATCACAGTGCGGGGCCGCCTCGATGCGACCAGCAGCGATGCCTTCCTCCAGCGCGCGCGCGCCACACTCGAGCACGAGGCGAGCCTGATCGTGAACCTGGCAGCGACGGAGTTCGTCGACAGCACCGGGATGGGCGCCCTGGTGGCGATCGCGAACCACGCCCGGGCAGCAGGCGGTTCGCTGTACCTGGTCGAGGTACCAAGCGTGATAGCCGACCTGCTGGCCCTGGTGCGGTTAGAACACTTCTTCGAGATCCTGCCCGACAACCAGGCGGCCGAGCGCCGCTCCGGCACACCAGATCTGCCGTCTGAACCACAGCCAGGCAAGCACGGTTGGGCCGTGATCCGGGCACCCCGTTTGTTCGATGGCAACACCGCCCCGGCACTCCTGGAACGTTGCCAGCAACGCATTGCCGAGTTGCACCATCTCGTGGTCGATCTTTCGGAGACGGTCTTTCTGGCGAGCGCCGGCATCGCCACACTGATTAAACTCGATCGGCTCTGCCGGGAGCATGGTGGCCACCTGCGCATCGCCAGCGGCTCTGCGGACGTTCTGCGGACGCTGCGGCTCCTCAAGCTTGACGTTATGCTCCGCGTCTTTCCGACGGTTGAGGCGGCGCTCGCTACCTCTATCGACCGGCCCCACACGACCATGACCGGAAGCGTGCTTCCGGCGCAACATTAGCGCACGGAGCACTATGCTTGAACTGCGAAAGGCACTGAACCGGATAACTCGTTGCACCCGCACTACGGTAACGACGGCGTACCGCACGCGAGCAAGGCTGTAGTCCGCATAGTACGCGACCGATCGGCAAGCCATTCCGCCATTACAACCAAGAGCCATCGACCATGAATGTTCTCATCCTGGCTACTGACGAACAACGCACGCTCTCACCGCTCAGTGATACGCTACCGGGGCCAATGATTCCCGTCGTTGATCGCCCGGTGATGGCCACCAGCATCGAGATCCTGGCTCGTGCCGGGCACAAGCAAATCCTGGTCAGCTTGTTCGAGCGTAGAGGCCAGATTGCCACCTACTTCGGCAATGGCCAGCGTTGGGGTGTGGACATCCGCTATCTGACGCAGCGGCAGGCCCTGGGGAGCGCTGGTGCGCTACGCTTTGCAGGCGGCTCATTCACCAGCACAATGCTCGTGCTCCCAGGTGAGGCCTTACTCGATCTGGACGTGGCCGGGGCACTCGCGTTCCATCGCGCGCACGGGGGCATCGCTACAGCGATCGTGCACGCGCCATTCCCCGGGAGTCGCGCCCCGCTGGTGGCGATCGATCCCGATGGGCGCCTACTCGGCCCCGCTGGCGACGTTCCAGCCACCCACGCGCACCTGACAGGCGCGTATATCGTTGAACCGGCGGTGCTCCAGCACCTGCCACGCCACGGTGCCAGCGACATCGCACAGGATCTCCTCCCGGCGATCATCGCTGCCGGGGAACGGGTCCATGGATATCATATGCAGGGCTACTGGAACCCTATGGACAGCCTGGCCGCCTTTCAGGATGCCCAGGAGGTCTATCTCGCCAGCGCATTCCGCGCGTCTACGCCTGACCTGGCGCCAGACGAGGGGCGGGCGATCGTGCG
Source organism: Chloroflexaceae bacterium (assembly GCA_034432515.1). Lineage (GTDB taxonomy): Bacteria > Chloroflexota > Chloroflexia > Chloroflexales > Chloroflexaceae > JACAEO01. Next base: position 14,683 of record DAOUBZ010000429.1, read on the forward strand.
CTTTCCATCGATCGAGGCGCCCCAGATCGCGCCGGGGATCTGGGGTGGCCGCAACCACGCGATCCACCCGAGCGCAAAGCTGACGCCACCCATCTATGTCGGTTCAAACAGTTGGGTCGGCCGCGAGGTTGAGTTGGGCCCACTAGCCGTGATCGGTGCCAATGTCATGGTTGATGACGAGGCGACGGTGGTTCAGAGCACCGTGCTCGACAACACCTATCTCGGCCGTCTGGTGTACGCCAGGCGGCGCATTCTGAACGCAGACACGATCAGTGACCCCCAGGAGGACGTGACGGTTCGGGTGGTTGACCCATTCCTGCTGGGGCCGATTGGCGCAACGACAAACGCTCGCGGGGTCTTCCGTCGCCTGGGTAGCGTGCTCGCGGCACTCCTGCTGATCATCGTCCTCAGCCCGCTGCTGGTGCTGCTTGGCGTGCTCGCCAGTTTTGGCAGCGCTGGCCGGCCGATCACGCGCTCGCCCCGCGTCGGGCAACGGCTGCCCGGCCAGAGCGAGCCGCACACCTTTCAGCTGCTGCAGTTCCAGACACGACAGCCAGGGGGCGCATACACACCCTTCGGGCGACTGCTGGAGTACTGGGCGTTGCAGCACCTGCCGGCGTTGTTCAACGTCCTTGTTGGCGACATGGCCCTGGTTGGCGTGAAGCCATTACGGCCTGATGAATACGCCTCCCTGCGCGAGGCCTGGCACCAGCGGCGCCACGAGAGTCCAGCTGGCTTCACTGGCCTGTGGTTCCTCCGGACCAACGGAAACAGCGATCTCGATACCGTGATTGTCACGGACGTCTACTACACAGCGACACAGAGCTGGTACAACGATCTGCGTATCCTGCTGAGCACACCCGGCGCATGGCTACGCCGCTGCAGAAATCACAACCCGCCTGAGCATCAACCTGAGGAACCGGACTATGCCTTCCAGTTAGAACGGATCCGCAGGATGTACACGGACTAAGGACCGCGCCACAGAACTGGTCTGGAGCGTCTCCGCAGGTGAGCAGGACCGACGGCTACGGAGCGAGATCAGACCTGACGATCGTAAACCTCGCAACTGGGCAGAACAGAGGGGAACTACCACGATGAATATGAAAACCCGCGTTGCAGCCGATGTGAACATCGTTGAACTCTCTGGACGCCTCGACACAAACAGCGTCCAACCCGTCGCGGCCTGGCTTGACCAGGTCACGGCAACCCCAGGTGCGCGCGTGCTGGTGAACCTGGCGGAAACGACCTTCGTCGACTCAACGGCCCTGGCAACCCTGGTGCGCGCGCTCAAGCGTTGCCAGCAAGTCCAGGGGGACCTCTATCTGTGTGGCATGCGCCGCACCGTGTACATGATCTTCGAGCTTACTCGTCTCGACAAAGCCTTCAACATCTTTGCCGATGAGGAGCACGCGATTCAAGCCTTGACAAGTTAGCTCACCAGCGCCAGCCTTTGAGCCATGGCGTTTCCCGAGCGTATGCCACCTTCGCAGCACCACCGGGCGATGCCCGCTATCCTCAGTGAGCCTATGCTTGTCACGCTCCTCAGTTCACAATATGCACGGTTCACGGCCATCGCCGAGGCCTGGTTATCGTTGGGCGCCAGCGCGTTCGGTGTCTATCAAGACGAACGACCACTGGTCTACTGGCCGGCTGGACACCAGCTGGCCAGACCAAGCATCAAAGCGCCGATCTGCCGAGGTGATCAGGAACTGGGGGACATCCGGGTCGCCGGGCTCTCGGGCATGGCCTATGAGCAACGGCTGCGCGCTGATGCCAGCCTGATCTCATACCTGCTGCAACTCGAGAACGAGTTACAGCTCATGACCGTCGACCTGGTGACGAGCCAGGACCAGCAACTCGCCCTCTACCGCCTCACCCAGAGTATGCGTGACCACGTCACCGTGGAAGACACCCTGAAAGCGGTGGTGAGCGAAGCGGTACGGATGGTGAAGGCCCAGGGTGGCTTCGCAGCATTTGTCCCTGCCCTGGGTGAGGAGCCGCTGCTTGTGCAGCATCCTGAGGAGGTGCTGCCCGACAGGCTGGCCTGGCAGTTCTACGAAGCGAGTCGGACCAGCGAGCGTGAGCACCTGATCAGCGACGCGGACTCTGAGCTCGCCCGGCATGGGGTGAACAGCATCCTCCACGTGCCGATCCGGGTCCGAGGCACGGTGATGGCCAGCCTGGGCCTGGTCAACCGTCCCGATGGCTTTGGCGCCCCAGACATCAAGCTAGTACGCGCGATTGCCGGCCAGGCCAGCGCGCAGATCGAGCGTATGCTCCTCTACCAGGAGATGTTCACCCAGACCAAGTTGCGCACCGAGATGGAGTTAGCGCGGCGCGTCCAGGTCGATCTGCTGCCACGGAGCCTGCCGGTGATCGCTGGCCTGGACATCTACGCCAACTCGCGCCCTGCCTATCAGGTTGGCGGCGACTTCTACGATTTCATCGTCCAGCCGGGGCGACCATTTATCTTCTCCGTGGGTGACGTGACCGGCAAGGGTCTCTCGGCGGCACTGTTGATGACGATGACCCGCAGTGCCATTCACAGCAAATCGCAGTTTATGCCCTGTCCCACGCCAGAAGCAGTCATGCGCCAGTCGAACGAAGATCTCTACACCGACTTCACGCGGGTTGGCGTCTTTGCCACGGCGTTTGTCGGCCAGTATGAGCCGGGAAGCCAGCGCATGCTTTACGCCAACGCGGGCCATGCCCCGGTGATCTATCGCCCGGTCGAGGGTGAGCCGCGACTGCTCCGTGCTGACAGCACAGCCATCGGCATCCTCCCCGTCAGCCGCTGCCGGGATCAGATCCTGCGCATCGGACCCGGGGATGTCCTGGTGGTTGCCACTGATGGGTTCAGTGATGTTCGCAACCCTGATGATGAGACCTTTGGCATCGAGCGGTTGCTGGAACTCGTGGAGCGCTTGCACGAACTGCCAGCCACAGCGATCGCTACGGCTATGTTCGAGGAGGTTGATCGCTTTGGCCATGGACGGGAGCAGGACGATGACCAGACGCTCGTCGTAATCAAAGGAGCAGCGTCGTGACACCGCGGCCCCCTGAATTGATCCGGCTGGATCTCCCAGCCCGCTACAGCTACCTACACCTACTCAGCGAATGTATCGCCGACATGTTGCTGCTGGTCGAAGGCATCGACGATCGCGAGGCACTGCTCTACAATATTCAGCTTGCCGCCCATGAGGTATGCACCAATATTGTCAATCATGCCTATCACAACTCCGCAAAAGGACGCATACAGATCGTGCTGACCCTGTATTTTGACGATCCATCGCTCCAGATCGATCTATATGATACCGGCATTTCTTTCGACTTCGCGAGTGTGCCAACGCCGAACCTGGACGAGGTGCGCATCCACGGCTATGGCCTGTTCCTGATCCGTCAGTTGATGGACACCGTGACCTATACCGCTGATCGAGGGTGCAACCACTGGTGTCTGACAAAAAGCCTCTGCTTAGAAGGGTGTAGTTCACGATGACGACGATATTGCTGGTAGAAGATTATGCACCCAACCATCGTCTGTTGAGCTTTGTACTCGAGCAGAGCGGCTATGCTGTGGTATGTGCCCTGGACGGGATACAGGCGCTCGAATGCCTGAACGTCATGCCCATCGACCTGATCATCACAGACCTGACAATGCCGCGGCTTGATGGCTTCGGGCTGGCCGAACGGGTGCGCGCCGACCCACGCTTCAGGGAGTTACCGATCATTGTGGTAACGGCCAGTGGTAAAGAGGCCGACGCAATCAGGGCGGCTGGTGTGGGCATCAATGCCTTCCTCACCAAACCGGTCGACTCCGAGGATCTTGCCCGAGCCGTCGCGCAGTTGATAGCTCAGGAAACGCTGCAACCCGGCATGCCCTGGCTCAAGCTCCAATCGCGCGCGGCCTGAACCGACGGATCATAACCGAGACCCTTCGCTCCGGCTGCGCCTCCGCTCAGGGTGACAGGCATATGGCGTACTGATGCCGCAAAAGGCAACACTTCGTTGTAGGAGTAGGCGCGGCTTGCAGCCGCGCATGATCGCGTGGCGTGCGGCTGCAAGCCGCACCTACACAATGAACCACCAATGCAGCATGACGCTCATTCATTGCGCGCCGTGCGGATCCAGCGCCCGGGTTTCAAGCCGAGCAAAATTCGTACGTAAAGCCAGATTTTCCAGACAAGAAAAATGGGTGTGAAGAGCAGGGCCCGGTAGACGGTGCCGGGCGCGCGGGTCAGGATGAGCCCGGTGACGACGTAGACGATCTGGGCCGTGAGGGCAAACAGGCCAAGCCCGAGCGCGAGCTGGTGATCAGCGAGGAGGGCCAGCGCCAGGGTCAGCAGGGTGAGAGCGCTTAGCACGGCGAATGGTGGGATGAGTTGCTCGACCGCCGCGTCGAAGAGCAGGAAGCTACGCCGGCGCAGCGCGGTGCGCAACAGCTGGGGCACGAAGTGCCGGATCATCTCGATGCGCCCGCGTTCCCAGCGTTCGTTCTGCGTCTGGGCTGCGCGCAGGCTGCTCGGCATCTCAGCCTCGACCACCGCATCGGGTGCGAACATGGCCCGCTCGCCCGCGAGGATCAGCGCCATATGATACTCGATGTCCTCGGTGAGTGAGGCGGTCCAGCGGTGGGCACGGAGGAGCTCGGCGGCAAAGACCATGCCATTGCCCTTGAGCCCGGCAGAACCACCGAGGACCATACGCCCGAGGGGGCGCACATAGTGGAGCACGATCAGTGCGACTGCGCGAATGGCGGCACTGGCCGCCTGCTCAGGATCGCGCACCGCGTAGTAGCCTTGAATAACCCGCTCGCCGCGGACGAGGCGCGCATCCATCACGCGCAGGAAATTCGGCGCGAGGTCCGAGTCGGCATCAACGATGACGACGGCATCGTGGGGCTCGCCACTGGCCCAGAGGCGCTCGAGCAGCCACTGCAGGGCGTGGCCCTTCCCGTGCTGCTCAGGGTCGAAGCGCTCGTGGACCATAACACCAGCGGCCCGGGCCACGGCCGCGGTGCGGTCGCTACAGTTGTCGGCCACCACGTGGACGCTGAACAGCTCGCGCGGATAGTCAAGGCGCTGGCAACTGGCGAGCAGGCGGGGCAACAACTGCTCCTCGTTATGCGCCGGCACCAGGATCACAAAACGACTGCTGGGCAGCCCCTGGCGCGGGGGCGTCGTGCGGCGCGCGAACCAGGCCGCAATCGTCAGCAGGAGCAGATAGGCCCCGATGGCGGCTACCAGGGTCGCGAGCGTAAGGGCGACACCTGTGACGATCGACGGGAGCATGCTCATCGGTGCGGCCCGGAAGCGATATCGCCCGACACAGGCTCGGGGGGCCACTGCTGCGCCCCGCCAACCACGGCGGACAGCCGGGCGACGTAGTGTTCAATTGTCATACCCTGCTCGACGCGCCTGCGTCCGGCGCGCCCCATCTGTTCGGCCACCTCGGGGTGGTCGAGCAGGTACTGGATCGCAGCGCGGAGGGCCCGCGGATCCTCGGGCGGCACGTAGAGCCCGGTTTCCCCATGCACCACCGCGTCGATCTGGCCGGGGGCACGCGAGCAGATCACGGCCTTGCCCATTGCCATCGCCTCGAGGATGGAGGTGATGCCGGCCTGGAAATCCACCGGGTAGAGCGGGATTACGACGAAACTGCTCGCGCTGTAGATCGCGCGGAGCTCGTGGAAGCCGTACTTGCCACGGCGTACATTCGGTGGCAGCGGGATGCGTGCACTGCTGTCACCACGTTTCGACCAGGGACTGTAGGCTGCGATCAGCAGGTCGGCATCGAGGCCGCTGACGGCGCGGATCAGCGTCGGGTAGTCGCGGGCTTCGCGCCCGAGGGAGAAGATCTGGGGACGCGCTAATGGTGCGGGACGCACCTGATCGGGATGGAAAAACGCGGCATCCACCATGAACGGCAGCTGGATCACCCGTTCGGCGGGGAGTTTCCAGCGGGTTTGCAGGAAGCGCTGCTGGATCGTGGCATAAACCAGATAGCGGTCGATGGCGTCGTGAAGACGCAGCGTGTCGATCAAGAACGCTTTCTTCAACCGCGAGATGGCGTGCGTAATCATCACGTGGTAGGGGCGGTTGCGGCGATAGCGGTGCAGCAGCGCCGCCAGGGGCAACCCTACCTGCTCACCGTCAGTGAGGATCGTGCGGTAATGGGGGGCCAGCCGGCTGGCTGCCCAGGCAAGGTTGAGAGCTGGGCCACCAAGGCGCTCGAGCACCTGCGCGTAGCTTCCATTGATGCGCCGGGCAGCGGCAAGGTCGAGCAGGTCCGCATGAAGGCCATGGGCCAGTTCGTGGTAGTCGATGCGTGGTCCCCGGCCGATACGGGCGGCGGCAGGCGCGCTGCTGTCGATGAGTCCCGAGACGGTCAGCAACACCTCTGCCGTTTTCACATGGGCGTGTTGAGTCATAGGGTGGCTGCGTGGCACCGCTGCCATCTCCCGGTAGAACCCGGTCTGCTGCGGCAGTGCGGTGCGCCCGTGATCAGGCGCCAGCGTCGGCGGTCGCATCTGGTGGAGGTGATCGCTAAGGCGCCACACGGGCATATGCACCTCAGGCTCCTTCGAGCACGAGCAGGGTTAGCGAATACGCCGGGAGGCTCAAGGTCGTATCCGTGGACAGTTGAAGCGGTTCGACGGCGAGACCGACCGTTTGCTCACTGTAGCGATAAATGGTTGCTGCTCCCGTGGTGGCGAGGTTGTGCAGATCAAGCGTGACGGCCCGTTCACGCGCCGGATCTTTGTTGATCAGCATCAGGGTCAGGTCACCATTTGCACTCTTGAGCGCGGCGTACGCGGTCACCAGATCGGGGTTGCTGGTCGTGGTGAACACCGAGCGGTCACCGAAGCGGCTACCGGCGCCATCGAAATTGGTGTAGAGCTTGAACGCGTGGTATGCGGGGCTATCGATCGGTGGATAGGGCCAGTAGTTGGCCATGTACAGATCTTCGCGCCCGAAGATGCCCAGCGCGTCGGCGACGGCGATCGCGCCGCTCATGTGATCCTCGCCGCCGAAGTTCCACTCGGTAATGGCGAGCTTGAGCCCGGGGTAGTGCTGTGCGATGAGCGCATTCATACGCGGGATGAGAAACACGGGCGTCTTGATCCACGTCTCGTCGACGTAACTGGGATCCCAGAGGGACCCGGTGGCACGCACTCGCTGGGCGGCGGTAGCCGGGTCATTGCCGCCGCGGTAGACCTCTTCGGGGTAGTAGTGGATGTCGAGCACGTCAAGCGTACGCACGCCGTGCTGCTCGTCATGCTTGCGCACCTGATCCAGAAACCACGGGATGAAATCCTGGTTGCCATGCCTGAGCTTGTCCAGCGGGCCAGCCGATGAGTTCCAGTAGTGGTACCAGCAGCAGGTCACCGGTCCGAGCAACTCGCTCTGCGGGGCCACCTCACGCACCATGGTGGCATAGGTGAGATACTTTGTGAGGATCTCTTCGTAAGTGGTGCAGGTGGGATGAACGTCGTAGTGGGTCTCCCCCCAGAGCTCAGGTTCGTTGTCCATGGCGAAAAAACGAACCTTGTAGCCCTGCGTATTCACCATATGCTCGACCCAGCGCCGAATGAAGGCCACATCCGAGGGCTGGCTAGTACGGGTTGGGTCGGCGACCAGGCCGGGGACCCGGCACGAGGCCAGATTAGCGTTCCCGCAAGTGCCATCGGGTTTTGGGAAGGAGCAGTTGCGGTTGTTGTTGTCTCTGGCCACCCAGCCTAACGTTGGCAAGGCCATCCGCACCTCTGCACCGTACTCGAGCGAGCGCTCGATATGGCGATCACTCTCTCGGCCACCTGCCCCGGCGGTGTAATCCACATTCATATAGTACCAGTCACGGGCGGCGTTCCAGGCAGTACCATGCTCCCAGTTGTAGCGCGAACTCGGGTTGCCGCCCCAGCTATTGACGGTAGGGCGCAGGCCGTCGAGAATGTCGCGCCCGGCAATCGAGACGCCATAGATCAGCGGGCTGATTGTATGGCTGTGCCGGGTAGGATCCACGATCACGCGGACAGTGGTGGCCGAAGGGGTGATCGGGCGTGGGGCGATGCAGGCTGCGAGCAGGATGGTCAGCACGAGCGCTGGTGCAAGCCCGAGCCAGGTGAGTCGAGCACAGTGCATGGTTTCCTCAGAACCGCCACAGCTTGCCGGGGCATGGATGCGGGAAGCGGTGCATCGCAACCAATCCTGGCCTGCCGGCCATGTCAGTGTAGGCAGGGGGGCTAACAGTCGCGTGAAGCCTTTTCCGATCGATGTGACAAAGGAGTCATACTGGCGGCGTCAAGCTTACAGGCACGTTAAGCGGAGGCTGTTGTATAGGCCTCGCCGCCAATCGGCGCATGATAGCACGGGCTGCGCTCAAGCGGGGTCGTAGCAAGCGGATGGGCCAGGGCTAATGCAACGATACTGCTGGCAACCCCGGGTACGCGGGCCTCCGGCCCGCATGCGGGCGGGACGCCCGCGCACCCGGCGTGGGCAAAACGGGGTTTGCCAGCAGTATCATGCAACGTCCCTGGGGCTTGCCCAGCGAACGATGC
>DAOUBZ010000430.1:0-5931 GCA_034432515.1 Chloroflexaceae bacterium
GCAGAGCGAGGGGTCTTGCGCGACCCGCTCAGATTCCTCGCTGCGCTCGGAATGACAAGCATGCGGCATCTTCAATCGTAATTGGTATCACCCCAGGTCCAGTGCAACCTCCGCCTCCGGCGGTGGGGTGTGGGGCGGCTATACCGCCCCTAGGGTTGCTTGTCTGGTGGGTTTGGCGGCTGCGCCGCCAAACCCACCAGACAAACTGGGGAGTGGGGCTTGCTCCGGGGAGGTTGCACGAGCCATGCCCATCACCCTCCCAGGCGATACAACAACGCCATGCGCACAGCAACACCATTGGTCACCTGCGCCTCGATCACGGCGTTGGGGGCGGTAGCGGCCTCGGGCGAAATCTCGACGCCCTCGTTCATCGGGCCGGGGTGCATGATCAGCACCTCGGGGCCAAGCCGCGCCAGGCGCTCGGGGGTGAGGCCGTAGCGCCGCGTGTACTCGCGGAGCGAGGGCAGCAGACCGGCCTGCTGGCGCTCCTTCTGCAAGCGCAGGGCCATCACCACGTTGGCGCCGGCCAGCGCCGCGTCGAGATCGTGGCTGACGGTCAACTCCGGCCAGGTCGCGGTCCAGTAGTGTGCCGGGCCGATCAGCGTCGGCGGGCCGCAGAGCGTCACCCGGGCGCCCATGCGCGTGAGGCCCCAGAGGTTCGAGCGAGCCACCCGGCTGTGGATGATGTCGCCGAGGATCACCACGCGCACATCGCGCAACTGGCCCAGGTGCTCGTGGATGGTGTACATATCGAGCAGCGCCTGGGTGGGATGCGCGTGGCGGCCATCGCCGGCGTTGATCACCGAGCCGTGAAAGTGGCGGGCCACCAGGTAAGGCACACCCGACTGGCTGTGGCGGATCACGATGATATCGGCGCCGAGCGCCTGCAGGGTGCGCACCGTATCGATCAGCGACTCGCCCTTCTCCACACTGCTGCCGCGGGCGGTGAAGTTGACGATGTTGGCCGAGAGCGCGCGGGCGGCCAGTTCGAAGGAGATACGGGTGCGCGTACTGTCTTCGTAGAACATGTTGACCACGTTGCGCCCGCGCAGGGCCGGCACCTGTTTGATCTCGCGCGAGAGCACCTCCTTCATACTCGCGGTTGTCTCCAGGATCTCCGCGATCTCCGCCGCGTTGAAATCGTCCAGGTCGATAGCATGGCGGCGGCGTGCAGGCTCGCTTGTCGATGTTGCCATGGTCCCTCGATCCCGGAGCGCCCGCGCGGACGCAGCCGGGGTCTGACTGGCCAGCGGGGCGCTATGCTGCGCGGACGATCACCACCTCGTCGGCCTCATCGCCCGCGTCGTGCAGATGCACCTCGACCCGTTCGGTGCGTGCGGTCGGCACATTCTTGCCGACAAAATCAGCCCTGATCGGCAACTCGCGGTGGCCACGATCGACCAGCACGGCCAGTTGGATGCGCGCGGGCCGCCCCAGGTCGGCGATGGCGTCCAGGGCGGCTCGCACCGTGCGCCCGGTGTAGAGCACGTCGTCCACCAGCACCACCACCTTGCCCGTGATATCGGGCTGGATGTCAGTCTTACGCACCAGGGGCGCCGGGCCGCGGAGCTTCAGGTCGTCGCGGTAGAGCGTGATATCGAGCTGGCCCACCGGGACGCGCACCCCCTCGAAATCGGCGATGGCGGCGGCGATGCGCTCGGCCAGCGGCACCCCGCGCCGGCGAATACCGACCAGGATCACGTCCTGCAGGCCGCCGTTGCGCTCGTCGATCTCGTGGGCGATGCGCACCAGGGCGCGGCGAATGTCATCGGCGGTCAGGATTTGCTTGCGCTCAGTCATTGCGAGTGGCCCGGGGCACACAAAAACGCCCGCTGCCCCGAGCAGACGGGGTGAGCGGGCCAGGCGGCAGGCGTGCCAGCAAGGCGCGAACGGGTATCCATACGCTGTGCTCCTTCACAGCCTCACCGGGCTGCGTTAAAGGCGCCTGCATTGTAGCACCGCCGGGCATGGGCGTCAACGCATCGCCGTGGCGGCGGCAGGGCGATGGCAACGTCCTGGGGCAAGCCTCACACCCCAGTTTTTTCGGTGGTGTTGGCGGCTGCGCCGCCAACACCAGCGAAAAAAACACCCTTTGGGGCGGGCTACGCCGCCCCAGAGTCTTTGCACAGCCCTGGGGGCGAGAAAACGTGGTAGCATGAGCCAGTGCCTCCACCCCTGCGCGCACTCCGGTCGCGTTCGAGGAACGATTGTTATGCCGCGAGTCCTGCTGCTTCACGCCTCGGTCGGCACCGGCCACCGGCGGGCCGCCGAGGCCCTCGCCGCGTCGTTTACCCGCCGCCAGCCCGGCGAGGTGCGCGTCGAAGACGTGCTCGACCATACGCCACGCCTGTTTCGCGTGGCCTATGCCCGCTCGTATCTCGAATTGACCGACCGCGCGCCGCTGGTCTGGGGCTACTTCTATACCCAGAGCAACGTTGACCCGAACCTGGCCGAGTTTACCAACAATCTGCGCAAGCTCGTTGAGAGCATCGGCACCAATGGCCTCAAGGACCTGCTGCGCGCCTTTCTGCCCGAGGTGATCATCTGCACCCACTTCTTGCCGATGGAACTGCTGGTGCGCTACCGGCGCAGCGCCCAACTCCTTCAGCCGATCTACTGTGTTGTCACCGACTATGCCGCTCACACTTTCTGGACCTACACCGAGATCGACGGCTACTTTGTTGGCGACCGGCAGACGGGGCAGCAGTTGATCGCCCGGGGGGTCAGCCCCCAGCAGGTCTACGTCACTGGCATCCCGGTGGATCCGGCGATTGCCGAGCCGAAGGACCCGGTCGAGACGCGCATCCGCCGCGGTCTGCCGGTCGAGGGCCGGGTGATCACCCTCTTCGGCGGCGGCGTCGATGACGACCACGTGCGTGTGATCGTCCAGGGGCTGCGCAAGAGCCAGGTGGAGGCCACCCTGGTGGTCGTGGCCGGGCGCAATCCGACCCTGGCCGAGCATCTGGCCGATCTGGGCTCCACGCCACGCCTGCGCATCCATGTCTATGGCTTCATCGACTTTGTCGACGACCTGATCGTGGCCAGCGATCTGGTGATCACCAAGGCCGGCGGGCTGATTGTGAGCGAGGTGCTGGCCCGTGGCGTTCCCCTGGTGGTCATCGACCCCATTCCCGGCCACGAGGAGTGGAACGCCGACTATGTGGTCAGCTCCGGCGCCGGGGCGCAGTTGCGCATGGCCGAGTCGGTGCCGGCCACCGTGGAGCGCCTGCTGGCCCAGCCACAGATCCTGGCGGCGATGCGCGACTGTGCTCACAGCGTGGCCCGGCCACGGGCCGCAGTCGATATTGCCGAGAAGGTGATCCGTGACTATACCAACCGGCGCCAGCGGTGAAGCGTGGGTGGTGCACACCCCGCCAACCCGGCGGCGTCGCACGAGATCCTGGAGAGGAATGGTTGCCATGACCGGGGCGGTCGACGTGCTTTTCGCCATCTCAGACACCGGCGGCGGCCACCGCAGCGCCGCAGTGGCGCTCAGTGCGGCCCTCGACCAGGCCAGCAACGGGACGCTCAGCTGGTCGATCGACGATATTCTGCGCCGCACCGACCTCCCCGGCGTACGGGGGGCGCCCGATCTCTATGACCAGCTCTCGACCCGCTGGTTACGCCTCTATGACCTCACCTTCCAACTTACCAATGCCACCCGCACCGTCGATGTGCTCTCGCGCCTCGTCTTTCTGACCGCCCGGCGCAACCTGGTGAAGCTGCTGCTGGAGCGCCGCCCGCGCCTGGTCGTCTCGACCCACCCGCTGGTGCACCGGCTGGTGGTGGCGGCACGGCAGTCGCGCCGGCTGCCCTTCCGCGTGGTCACGGTCGTCACCGACCTGGTCAGCCTGCATGCCTCGTGGACCTATCCGGGCGTCGACCTGGCACTGGTGCCGACCGACGAGGCCTACGCGATCATGTACCGGCGCGGGATGCGCCCCTCGAAGATGCAGCGTACCGGCTTCCCCGTCCACCCGAAGTTCGCCGACTACACGGCGACCCAGGGCGAGGCGCGCCAGGCGCTGGCCCTGGATCAGCGCTTCACGATCCTGGTCACCGCAGGCGGGGTCGGGTCGGGACGCCTGGGCGAGCTGGTGGTAGAGCTGGAACGCGCCTTCCCCGACAAGCAATTGCTGGTGGTCACCGGCAAGAACCGGGCCACCTACGACGAGCTCATGCGCCGGCACGGCTCGCCCTACAGCCACATCTACGGCTTCGTGAACAACATGGAGGCGCTGATGGCGGCGAGCGACCTGGTGGTCACCAAGGCTGGCCCCGGGACCCTGATGGAAGCCCTGGTAATGCGCAAGCCGGTGATCGTCACCGAGGCGGTGGGCATGCAGGAGCAGGGCAATATCGACTTTGTACTCAACTACGAACTGGGATTGTTCTGCCCTACCAACGAACGGATCGTGAACGCCGTGCGCGAACTGGAAGCGCCGCAGCGTTACGCCGACACCGTGCAGCGCCTGGCGGGCGCGGTACCCCGTGATGGCGCCGCCCAGATCGCGCGCGTGCTGCTGGGCCAACTGTCGCGGGTGGGCGATCGCCCACCCGCTGAGCGGCGACGCCCCCGGCTGCTGCCGCTCAGCCCCTGGGGCCGGCGGCTGGTCCGTGGGCGCCGGCGACGGTAGACTCAGCGTGGCGTCTGGGGGGCGACATCGGCGACCGGCGGGGCCGCAGCGGCAAAGGGCACCGCGCGGATGATCACTCGCTGGGCGTACTTGTTGGGGCCGGTGAGCGGCCAGCAGGTGACCATCGTCACCACCTCGTGGTCGGTGGGCGCGATCAAGGCGGCGTTTGCCGCCCGCTGCTCGGGCGAGGCTCCCTCCTCGGTGACGACCAGCCGATCCTGCACGGTGTAGAGGAACTGTCGCCCTGCGCTGTAGAGCACAATGGGCTCGCCGGGCCGCACGTAGAACAGGTCGCGGAAGACCTTGCCGTAGCCACCGACATGGCCGGCCAGCACGACATTGCCGCCCTCGCCGGGGTTGGCCGAGCCGCGATGCTGGCCGACCGCATACTCAGCTACCTGCCACACCGCCACCTGCCGCCCGTTCTGCTCGACCAGTTCCCAGCCGACCTCGATCACCTTCGAGTCAACCTTGATGCTGGGGATGACGATGCGCTCCACGCTCGCCGGGCGGCCGGCCTCCGCGGCGGGCAGCGCCGCGCCCCGGGCTTCGCTGCGGTTGAGCACCGGCGCCTGGAAGGCGGGCAGCGCCGCCGGCGCGGCATCCGGTGGCACGGTCACGGCAGGGGGCAGGTTCGTCGCAAGGTCGGCCTGGCCGGCGACGCCGCTCATCAGGACGCGCGGCGCCGCGATGTCGCTGTCGCCCCGGGCAGCCATACGGTGATACTCGATCTCGGCATAGACCCCGCCCACGTAGAGCAGCAGGTAGAGCCCGGCAAGCAACAGCAGGTTGCCGAGCGTCCAGTACAGGCGTCGGCGGCGCGTGGCCGGACTGACCGCACTGGTGGGGGCATCGTGGCTGTTGCGCGTGGTAATCATAGGTTGAGTATACCATCATGCGATGACCACGGCCAGGAAGCGGTGGGGTGTGGGTGCGGCGCAACGTTGATATGATCGGCGAATGTTCGGTATCGTAGGGGCGCCCCGGCGTGGGCGCCCGGGACCCAATGTAGTCGCTCATAACGATCCATTGATCGTGGTTCGTCTCGGGCGCGGCGCACGGGTATCCGCGCCGCCGACGCCGGGGTGCGCCCTTTAAGCAAACGCTCATCTCACGTCGGCCTGGCATCGGGCATACTCTGAGCGTATTTGCAGGCTCAAGCAGGTGTAGAAGAAAGGTGTTTCATGCTCTCCAGGATCCTTGCGGCGCTGCTGCTCGCCGGCGCGCTTGCCGCCTGCAGCGCCCCGGCTGCCCAGAGCCCGACCGCCGCGCCCGCCCCGACAACGGCCCCGGC
>DAOUBZ010000431.1:0-6652 GCA_034432515.1 Chloroflexaceae bacterium
CGGCGCGCCGGGCAGTGTTGGGCTGGTCGGTCACATAGACCGGCCAGATGTCTACCCGGCGCTCCAGGAAGGGCGCCAGGCTGTAGTCGCCTGGCACCTCGCGCACCGCCTCGCGGGGGATGCCCGCGGCGGCGAGCAGGGCGCGGTACTCGGTCTCCACATTGTCGCCGTAGAACATGCCGATGGTACGGCCCGGAAAGTCCTGCGGGCCGCCGATCCCCGCGTCGGCGTGGACCATGAAACCCACCGGGCTGGCCTGGAACCAGGTGGCCAGGGTTACCACGTCGATGTCCTGCTCGCGGGCGATCAGCACCGTATCGGCGCCGGTGCTGCCGAAGGCGTCACGACCGGCGGCCACCAGCGGCAGCGCGACCAGGTCGGGGCCGCCGGGGTTCAGGGTGACATCGAGGCCGGCCTCCTGGTAGTAGCCCTTGACCTTGGCGACGATGTAGCCGGCGAACTGGAACTGGGGGAACCACTGCAGGCGCATGCTCACGCGGGGCGTCTCAGGACCGGTCGCGGGCGGTGGCGCCGGCGCGGCGCACGCGGCCAGGGTGAGGGCGAGAAGGAGAATAATAGTGAATGTGCGCACATGTGTCCTTTTATGATGGGGTGTGGAGCTATAGTTTATCGAAACTGATTCTACACCTCCACACCTCCACACCTCCACACCTCCACACCTCCACACCTCCACACCTCCACACCTCCACACCTCCACACCTCCCTACCCCGGCCGTCGCCAGAAGACGATGTACCGCTCGGCCAGGACCAGGAGGCCATGCAGGCTCAGGCTGATCGCGGCGGCGATGAGCACGGCGGCGAAGATGCGGTCGGTCTGCAGGTGGTAGGCGGCAACGCTGACCACGAAGCCGAGGCCGCGCCTGCTGCCGGCGAGTTCGCTGACGATGGCGCCGACAACGGCGAGCGCGGCGGCGACTTTGAGCCCGCTGAACAGCGCGGGCAGGGCGGTGGGCAGGCGCAGGTGGCGGAAGGTGCGCCAGCGGCTCGCGCCCCAGGCGCGCATCAGCGCCAGTTGCTCGGGGCTCACGTCGCGCAGGCCGCGGGCAGTGGCGACGAGGACCGGGAAGAAGGCGAAGAGCGCGGCCATGGCGGCGCGGGGCGCCAGCCCGTCACCGAGCCAGATCGTGAGCAACGGTGCCAGCGCCGCGGCGGGCACCGCCTGCGAGACGAGCACCCAGGGGTAGAGTGCGTCCTCGAGCAGGCGCAGGTGCACGAAGGCGACGGCCAGGCCAAAGCCGGCCAGCGCCCCCGCAGCGAGCCCGGCGGCGGCGGCCGTTGCGGTGGCCGCGGCGTGGCTCAGCAGGTCACCCGGTGTGAGCAGGCGCGCCAGTACCCGCGAGGGCGGCGGCAGCAGGTACGTCGGCACCGCGAGCACGCGCAGGCTCACCTCGAGCGTGACGAGGATCACAACCATCAGCGCGAGGGCGGCCGCGTAGCGACGGGCCAGGGCGATGCGCCGCCCCGGCCCGTTGCCTGCCGCTCGCAGCTCGCGTCGCAGCGCAGTGTTCGACATGCCGGTATCGTACCACGAAACAGGTGTGTTCGCTGACCTTCGTGGTGTACGTTCACCCCAGGAAATCGCGCACCGTCTGGTGATACAGCTCAGGCACTTCGACCATCGGCAGATGGCCACAGTCTTCGAGCACGACCAGCCGGCTGTCGGGCACGAGCCGCTGGCAGCGTTCGACTTCGGCCAGGCGGGCGATGCGGTCGTTGTCGCCGGCCACCAGCAGGGTGGGCGCGCTGATCGCGCGCAGGGCGGCGTGGAGCTGCGGGACACCCGCGGCGGTCAGGGTGGTCAGGTAGGCGCGGCCATCGGTGGCGGCGTGGTCGGCCAGGAACTCGCGCCACAGCTCCTGGTCGGACGGTTGGCGGTGGAGGCTCTGGGCGCTGAGCCAGATGTTCAGCGGCGGCAGCTGGAAGAGTTGGCGGTTCCAGGGCTGCCAGAAGTCGAAGAACGGGCGGGCCAGGCCAAGGGACAGATCGAGCGGCGCGCGGGTCCATTCCAGGGCCAGCAATTCCGGCGCGAAGGGGCGCGCGCCCAGGTTGCTCAACACCAGCCGCCCGATCCGGTCGGGGTAGCGCGCCGCCACCAGGGCCGCGACCGCCGCGCCCAGACCGTGACCGCACAGGTCGAAGCGACCCAGCCCCAGGCCATCGGCGAAGGCAATCGTCGTGTCGGCCAGGGTCTTGAGGGTGGGCGGCGCAGCCCGGGGCGGCGTGCCGCCGGAGCCCGGCAGATCGAGGGCGTAGGAGGTGCGCACATCGGCCAGGGCGGCGGCGACGCCACGCCAGATGCGTGAGGTTGCGCCGGCGTCGTGGAGCAGCAGCATGGCCGGCCCCGCTCCCGCCTGGCGATAGGCCACCTTGCCGCTGGAAAGCCAGAGCAAGTCGAGCAGGAAGGCGATGGCGGGCGGGGGCGCGACCGGGGTGTCCGGCGGCGGGCTGAGCGGCGCGGGGGGCGGCGCTTCAGTGACGGCCTCGGTGGAGAGGCGCAGGCCGCGCCCGCGGGTCAGCGGGCGATCATCCGGTGGGGGCGCGGGGGACGGCGCTTCGGCGGCGGCCTCGGTGGAGAGGCGCAGGCCACGCCCGCGCCGGATCGTCTTCCGGTCGCTGCGTTCAGTGTCCATAGCGGGCCTCCAGTTCGGTCGCGAGCGCCTCGTAGGCCAGGGCGCCGGTGCTATGGGGTGCATAAACGCCGATCGGTTTGCCGACCGTCGGGGCCTCGGCAAGCTTCACGTTCATGGGGATCACCGTCTCGAAGACCAGGGCACCGTACTGCTCACGAACCTGCTGCTCGATCTGCTGGCTCAGGTTGGTGCGCCGGTCGGCGAGCGTGCAGATCACCCCGCCGATGGCCAGGCTGGGGTGGATCTCTCTGACCAGGTCGATCGTCTGCTCCAGCTGGGGCATGGCCTTGAGCGCGTAGGCGTGGAGCTGGAGCGGCACGATCACCGCGTCGGCGGCGGCCATTGCGTTGAGCGAGAAGATGCCGAGGCTCGGTGGCGGGTCGATCAGAATAAAGTCGTACTCGGCGCGGCTCGCCCGCAGCGCCTTGCGCAGCAGCAACTCGCGGCCGACCTTGCCGGCCAGTTCCAGCTCGGCGCCGGCCAGATCGAGGGCGGCCGGGATCAGACTCACCCCTGTCTCGGTGGCGATGGTTGCGAACTGGGTGCCCCGCTCGGGGTTGAGCAGCACCTCGTAGACGCTAAACTCCACCGTGGAGGGGTCAACGCCGAGGCCCTGGGTCAGGTTGGCCTGGGGGTCAATATCGATCAGCAGCACGCGCCGGCCCCGCGAGGCCAGCACGGTGCCCAGGCTGAGCGTCGTGGTCGTCTTGCCGACCCCGCCCTTCTGCATTGCCAGCGCGAGAATATGGCCCATCCCCTCCTCCACTGCTTTGATTGGCTTCCCCGTCGATTGTAACAGGGTTGGTAACAGCTCGTGGTGGAGGGTGAGCGGCGCACGGTGAAAGGATGCTCACTGTGAGGGCGCAGCAGCGGCGTCGCTTTTGCTGCGCCCGTCGATGCGAGCGGTGGCCGTCGGGAGTGGCAGGCTGCCCAGGGCGGCCTCAGCGCCCCGTGACCTCGATGTCGCCCGAGGTGGTGTCGATGATCAGGCGGGTCTCCCCTGCGCCGAGGATGCCGCTGAGCCGCCGGCGCTCCTGCGTCTCCGTGGGCAGGGCAAGCTCGTTGCGCAGGTCACCACTGGTGGTGCTGAGCTCAAGCCGCAGGTCATCCGGGCTGGCGAGGCGCACGCGCACATTGCCGGAGATGGTGCTGATCCGGCTGGTGCTGCCGCGAGCGAGGGCGCCGTCGAGCTCGACGTCACCGCTAGTGCTCTCGACGGCCAGGCTGGCGTCCGTTGCCTCGCGCACCTCAATGTCGCCGGAGATCGTGCGCAGCGCCAGGGCGCCGCTCGCGCCGTCCAGGTCGATCTTGCCGCTCACCGAGTTGACGCGGGCGGCGTTGAGCGCACCGCGAGCACTGATGTCGCCACTGGTGGTCTCGACGGCCAGGTCGCCGCGGTGGTCGCGCACGTGCACGTCGCCGCTGGTGCTGTGCACCTGCAGGGTGCCGCTGGTGCCCTCGGCGGTGATCGCGCCGCTCACGCTGCGCAGCACCAGGTCGCCGCGCACCTGCTCGGCAACCAGGTCGCCGCTCACCACACTGGCCTCGCCGGCGATTCCGGCGGGCAGTGCGATACGCAGCGTCATGTAGGGCATGCGACCGATCGCGAAGCCCAGGCGGTTCTGTGGCTGGACCTCGATCACCAGGGTGTCGCCACGCTGCTCGGTCACCAGTTCGATGCGCTTCAGGGCACTGTTGGCGGCGCCGCCGTTCCAGCCAGAGGCATAGCGGGTCGCCTCCACGCTGACCATCGCACCATCACTCGCGACCAGTTCCACATCGTCGTTCACCCCGCTGATCAGCACCCGCTCGGCGTTGAAGCGCTGCGTGGGGAGTTGCTCACTCCGCTCGACGAAGCCCACGCCGATGCCGAAGATCGAGCTGCGCACGGTCAATTCAAAGACCAGCCAGATCACACCGATCAGCACGAGCAGCGCGCCCCAGCGCCGGGCCTGCTCGCCGTGACGGTAGTACGGTTCGTTCGGCAGCAGCGGCGGCGACGGCACCTCAGGGCCGGCTTCGACCGGCGTCTGCGCGCGAGGCTCTGTATCATGGCTCATACGACCCACCTTTCGCTGGCCGCCAGGCTTCGCCCATACGACGCGACACAGCCGGGTACTGTTGCGGGCGCGGCGCCGTGTCACGCCTGGTGCCTGTACGCCCCTGGGGCAGGCCCCACACGCGAGTTGTCCGGTGGTTCTGGCGGCTACGCCGCCCCGATGGTTTGTTTTTTGGGTGGGTTTGGCGGTGCAGCCGCCAACCCCACCCAAAAAACTGGGGGTTGGGGCAGGCCCCACACCTCACCGCCGGCAGGCGGTGGTACAATGATCAGGTATGCCTATTCTGATCGACGGTCACAACCTGATCGGGCAGCTACCCACCATCGATCTGGCTGATCCCGACGACGAGGCGCAGCTGGTGCTGCTGCTGCGGCGCTACGCGGCCCGCCGCCGCGGGCGCCGGCTGATCGTGGTCTTTGACCGGGGCAGCTACGGCCATCCGCAGCACCTGAACGGCTACGGGGTCGAGGCCCACTTCGCTCGCTCGCCCGCCGATGCCGATGCCGAGCTGATCAAGCGGATCCGCGCCATCAGGCGGCGCGACGAGTGGCTGGTAGTGAGCTCGGACCGGGCGGTGGTCGGGGAGGCGCGGGCGCGGGGCATCCCCGTGGTCAGCACGCAGGAGTTCGCTCGTCGTCTCACCACCCTCGATCTGCCCCGCACCGCGCTGCCCGACAAGCACAGCGAGCGCCCGATCAGCTCCGCCGAAGTGGAGGAGTGGATGCGGTTCTTCGGCTACGACGAGGGGCAAGATGGACGAAGCGACGCTCCGTGAACAGAACCGCCACTCGTGGAACGCCGCCGTGGCCGCCCATGCCAGCCACCGCCCCCATGTGGCGACCTTTCTGCGCGCCGGGGGGCTGACCCTCTTCCCCGAGGAGCGCGCCTTGCTCGGTACGGTGACCGGGCTGCGCTTGCTGCACCTGATGTGCAATGCTGGCCAGGATACGCTCAGCCTGGCCGCGCTGGGCGCCGAGGCTATCGGCGTAGACCTGAGCGACGCGGCGATTGCCGAGGCGCAACGGCTCAGCGCGGCGAGCGGCATTGTGGCGCGCTTTGTGCACGCCGAGGTCCACGCCTTCCTTGCCGCGGCCCCGCCGGCGAGCTTCGAGCGGGTCTACGGCGGCTACGGGGTGATCTGCTGGCTGCACGATCTGGCGGCGTTCGCCCACGGCGTGGCGCGGGTGCTGGCCCCCGGTGGGCGCTTCGTGCTGATGGAGTTTCACCCCGCCTCAAACATGTTCGACCAGGAGTGGCGCCTGGCCCACGCCTACCCCGCGGGCGGCGCGCGGCTCACCCTGCCCGGGGTGGGTGACTACGTGGGCGAGGCGGCCGGCGGTCTCTCACCGGGTGGCTTTGCCGAGGGCCAACGAGATTTCCTCAACCCCCACCCCTGCCATCTGTTCCGGTGGGGCGTTGGCGAGGTGGTGAGCGCCCTGGCTGCTGCCGGGCTACGCATCGTGGCGCTGCGCGAGTACCCCTTCGTCAACGGCGAGCGCCCCTTCGCCGGCATGCGCCCTGCGCCGGGGGGGCGCTGGCTGCCGCCCGCAGACGTGCCGCCGATACCCCTGATGTACGGCCTGGCCGCCGAGGCCCCACGCTGACCGCTCTATGCGTCCCCAGGTCACAATCAGCTACGCCCAGACGCTTGACGGACGTCTGGCGACGCGCAGCGGCAGCTCGCAGTGGATCAGCGGGCCGGAGTCACTGCGCTTTGCCCACGAACTGCGCGCGCGCCACGACGCGATCATGGTCGGCATCGGCACCGTGCTGGCCGACGATCCGCGACTAACCGTGCGGCTCGTGCCGGGCCGTGATCCCCTGCGCATCGTGCTCGACAGTACACTGCGCATCCCCCGCGCGGCCGCCGTGCTGCGTGATGGCGCGGCGCGCGGCACCATCGTCGCCTGCGTGGCCGGGGCCGCGCCGGAGCGCCAGGCG